>CALGIB010000714.1 GCA_937915955.1 uncultured Pseudomonadota bacterium | reverse complement strand
CTAGACCCGGACTTCGTGAACAAGGCCGCGGCCGGCAACCCCCAGTCCATCAACACCTGCATCGCCTGCAACCAGGCCTGCCTGGACCACATCTTCCAGAACAAGCGGTGCTCCTGTCTGGTCAACCCACGCGCCTGCCATGAGACCGAGATCGTTCGAAGGAGCTCGTCCTCGACCAAGCGCGTCGCGGTGGTGGGCGCCGGCCCGGGCGGGCTGGCCTGCGCCACCGAGGCGGCCGCGCTGGGTCACCAGGTCACCCTGTTCGAGGCCAGCGACCGCATCGGCGGCCAGTTCAACCTGGCCAAGCAGGTCCCCGGCAAGGGCGAGTTCGCGGAGACCCTGCGCTACTACGGACACCGAATCGAGGAGACCGGCCTGGACCTGCGTCTGAACACTCGAGCAGAGCTGAACGATCTCAGTATGTTCGATGATGTCGTGCTGGCCACCGGCGTCAAGCCTCGGGAGCTGCGCATCCCCGGCATCGACCACCCCAAGGTGCTGTCCTACGTGCAGGTGCTCCAGGGGGCCGAGGTCGGGCGTCGGGTCGCGCTCATCGGCGCGGGCGGAATCGGCTTCGACGTGGCCGAGTTCCTGACCCATGTTCACCGCGACGAGCCCGACCTGGAGCAGTTCCTGGCGGAGTGGGGCATCGACGGCGAGCACGCCAGCCCCGGCGGCCTGATCGCCCCGCGCCAGCCCAGCTCCGAGCGCAGCGTGTTCTTGCTCCAGCGCAAGGAGGGCAAGCTGGGCGGGGGCCTGGGCAAGACCACCGGCTGGATCCACCGGGCCACGCTCAAGCAGCGCGGGGTCGAGATGCTGGGCGAGGTGGCCTATGTGAGGGTGGACGACGCGGGGCTGCACATCACCGTGAAGGGCCAGCCCAGGCTGCTCGAGGTCGACCACGTCGTCGTCTGCGCCGGGCAGGTCTCCTTCGCACCGCTGCTCGAGCCGCTGAAGGCCCAGGGCCTCTCTGTGCACGTGATCGGAGGAGCCGCGCTGGCCGCCGAGCTGGACGCCAAGCGCGCCATCCGCGAGGGCACCGAGGTGGCCCTGGCCCTGTAGGTGCCGGCGCTCTGCCATCATCGAGGCGTGGAACAGACGCCCACCCGCACACTGGAGCTGGACCCAAGCCTGGCGGTGGCCCTGCCGCTCGAGGGCCACAGCCGACAGTGGCGCCAGCGCCTGCTGTCCGCCAGCCTGCTGTTGGACCTGGGCCCCGAGCGTGAGGACGAGGATCCGGCGACCCAGACGTTGCGCATGATCGCGCGGCTGTTTCGACGGCTGGAGCCCCTGGAGGACCAGCGACGGACCCTGGACCAGCCCAACCCCTTCAACACCGGCGTAGTGCCCCCCCGGGTGCTGTGGGTCGTGTTCGGCGTGTGGATGGTGCTGACGGCCACGACCAGCGCGCTCTTCGCGATCTTCGGCAGCTTCGTCGCGCTGACCCCGCCGGCCCTCGCGGGCCTGGCCCTGGTCGCCTACCACGAGCTGGGGCGTCACCAGGCCCGGCTCAAGGTCCAGGCCCAGCTCATGGGCGTGCGCGGCGAGCTGGCCGAGCTGGTCACCGAGGTCCTGTCCCACGACTACGTCGTCCGCACGAGGGACAGCGTCGTGGTCTGCCTGCCGTCGGCGGTCTGGCTGCGGAACCGCAAGCTGGACGCCGAGCGCAAGGCCTACCTGAAGGGCAACGACGTCCAGCTGCTGGCGATGGCGGAGGATCTGGGGCGGCAGGCGCGAGGGCTCGAGGCCCGAGCCAACGAGATCGCGCTCAGCGGGCAGCAGTACGAGGACAACGGGCTGAGCCCCGACCTCGAGGAGTGGGTCGCGCGCCTTCAGGACGCCGGCGTCCCGGTGGAGCAGGGCGCCGAGCTCTCCGAGCTGCTCCTGGCCCGGGAGCCGTGAAGGTCTGGAGGCCCTCGCTGCGCTGCGACCGCTGCAGGGCGGTCCGGCCCGTGGACGCCGTCTTCGCCTGGCTGTTCCAGCCGGTCGGGCCCACCTCCGGGCGCGGTGACGGAGGACGGATCCACTTCGTGTGCCGCGCTTGCCGACGGGTCGAGACGCCTCAGTCGAGCTGAACGCCGCCCCAGCCCGCCGAGTCCGCGTCGGGGGCCTGCGGGGCCCGCTCCAGGGGCTCGCTCCCACACATCGCCGCGGCCTGTCGGGTCTGTCGGGTTCGCGACAGCGCGATGCTGACCTTGCGGAACTCGAGCTCGGCCAGCTGCCGCTCACCGTCGGCGAGGGCCAGCGGAATGGACAGGGTGGCGGCCTCGGCAGCGACGATCAAGTGTTCGAGATCGTCCAGTTTTTCATCCAGGCACAGGGTTCGATCCTGCCCCTGCTCCGAGGCTCGGAGCTGCTCGGCCACCTGCGCGTGGGTGCTCCACATCTCCTCGATGGCGCTGACGGCGAAGTGGATCTTCTCGTCCGGCGAGGTGTGAGCCTCTTGCTCGACGGTGCCGCGAGCCGCCCGGCTCGGCGGGCTCAGGGTCAGTGCGATCAGGAGGGTGAGCACCTGCACCTCATCGGATCAACGCCAGGGCCCTGCAGACCCTCGTCCGGCCAAGGGGGTTCCAACCGGCTCAATGTGCCCTGACCCGGGCGCCGTCCGCCACGACCGCGTAGTACCAGCCCAGCCGCTCCAGCTCCAGCACCAGCGTGACCTCCTCGCCAGCGGCGATGTCCTGGAAGTACACGCCCCTGCCGTCCCCGCGCCGAATGGCCTGGATGACGGCCGGGAGCCCGAAGTTGGGCATGCCCTGCTCCGAGATGCGCCAGTCCGAGCTGGTGGCCACGACCTGCGCCTTGTCGTCGAGGATCCAGGTGCTGCGCACCTCGCCCAGACCCGCGGTGTCCAGCAGGCGCTCGGTCAGCTGGGCCAGCGACAGGTCCACGCCGACCACGCCGAGCAGGCGGCCGCTGGGGCTACGCACGGCCGTCGAGCAGGGCACCAGCCAGCCCTGGCCGAGCTCGTCCTGATAGGGCCGGCCCCAGACCAGCTCCTCGCCAGCCATCGCCTCCTGGTACCAGGGGCGCGCGCGGGGGTCGTAGCCCTCGGGGTAGTCGCCGGTGCCTGGCAGGCCCATCATCAGGCCGTCCTCGGTGCCCAGATAGGCCCAGTCCAGCGAAGCCTGACCGTCCAGCGCCTGGCGCAGCGCGTAGCGAAGCGGGGCCAGCTGCGCGGCCAGCTCCAGCGCACGGTCCGGCGCCAGCTCGGGCGCCGGCACGAAGACGGGCATCCCCAGGTCCACCAGCGCCGCGTAGCCCTCCTGCGGCGCCAGGCCCCCGGGCGCGAGCTCGGGGTCGCGGAAGTCCTCGAGCAGAAAGGCCGGCTCCGGGCTCGCTGAGCCCCCCGCCATGAGGGCCTGCAGGGCGGCGCCCTCGAGCATGTACACCTGAATCTCGACCCCCCCCAGCGAGCGGTCGATGTCCTCGGCGCGGCCCGAGGCCAGCTGCAGCAGGTCATCCTGGCTGCGCTCGCCCCGCCGATCGGCGCGGAGGAGCTCGGTCTCACGGAGCAGGTTCAGCGAGATGGTGCCCAGCATCGTCAGCAGGAGCCCGGCCACCAGGGCGACCACCAGCGTGGTCCGACGCCCGATCCAGCGCTCCAGCCGGCGCAGCGCGCTGTCGGCCAGCACGCTGACGGAGCGGCCGTCCAGGTAGCGCTCCACGTCCTCCAGCATGGCCTGCACCGTGGGGTAGCGGTCTCGCGGCTTGAGCTGGGTGGCGGCCTCGATGATGGCGCGCAGCTCGGGATCCACCGGGTCGAGCCCCTGGTAGGGCTCGATGGGAGAGAGGCGGCCGACCCGGGCCACGGCCAGCAGCTCATCCGAGCTCGTCCCAGGGCGGGCTTGCCGCAGGGTGCAGAGCTCCTGCAGCACCACGCCCAGGCTGTAGACCTCGGCCGCCACGCCCAGCTCCGGATCGCCCAGCGCCTGCTCGGGGGCCATATAGCCGGGGGTGCCCAGCGCTACGCCGAGCCGCGTGGCCTCGAGCGCGACGTCCTCGTCGAAGGCCAGCCGGCTGAGCGCCTCCAGGTCGTCGGCCTCGCCCTCGATGCGCCGAGCGATGCCCCAGTCCATCAGGTAGACCTCGCCGAAGGACCCCAGCATGATGTTGCTGGGCTTGATGTCCCGGTGCAGGAAGCCGCGCGTGTGCGCGTAGTGCAGGGCCTCGCAGACCCGCAGCAGGTAGCGCAGGCGGGTGCCCAGGGCGTAGTGCTCGCCGGGAGGGCGGCCCGCGTCCAGCTGGGCCCGGGCCTCCCGCATGTAGTCCTTCAGCGTGTGGCCCTCGACCAGCTTCATCGTGTAGGCGATCTCGACGCCGGCGCGCTCGAGCCGGTAGACCGGCACGATGGCCGGGTGCTCGAGCTGGGCCGTGATCTGGGCCTCGCGGTAGAAGCGGGCCTGGATCGCGCGCTCGCCCAGCATCTCGCCCTTCAAGCGCTTCAAGGCGACGCGTCGACCCAGGTCCTCCTCGCGGACGACGAAGACCTCGCCCATGGCGCCGCGCCCCACGGGACCGAGCACGTCGTAGCCCTCGAGCAGCCGATCGGAGTCCTCGAGCGGCTCGAGGCTGTCCATGGGGAGCTCGTCCAGCCGCAGCTCACCCAGGCCCTCGAGCTCCAGGAAGTGGCGTCGGTCGATGTGGCCCTGCTCGTGCAGCCAGGCGACAAAGCGGTAGGGATCGTCCCCGCCCCAGTCCGACCAGAGCCGGGACGCTTCGTCCGGCTCGAGATCGAGCGCCAGCAGCAGGTCTGGAGGGATCACCCGAGCAGTCTACGAGGTCCGCGCACCGCCGCCCGGATGGCCCGCCTTCACGAACGCTCTTGATACCCCCAGGGGGTATGATTACAGTACCCCCCAGGGGTATATGAACGTGCGAGATCCTGAAGCAAAGAAGCGCCTGCTCACCCGCCTCAAGCGGGCCGAGGGACAGATCGCTGCCGTCCGCAGGATGGTCGACGAGGACGCCTACTGCACCGACGTGCTCACCCAGATCGCCGCCGCCCGGGGCGCGCTCGGTCGCGCGGGCGAGGTCCTGCTGCGGAGCCACATCGAGAGCTGCGTGACCGAGGCCTTCAGCTCGGGGGACGCGGAGCACCGACAGGCCCACGTCGAGGAGCTGATGGACGTCTTCTCCCGCTACGGAGCGTCGCGATGAGCCACCTGACCGAGCTGCTGGCCGCCGCCTGGGACGTGATGTTGGAGCTGGCCCCCTGGCTGCTGCTGGGCGCGGTCGTCAGCGCGCTGCTGCACAAGTGGCTGCCGCCCGACTTCCTCAAGCGCAACCTGACCGGCCGCTGGGGCGTGCTCAAGGCGGTGCTCTTCGGCGTGCCCCTGCCGCTCTGCAGCTGCGGGGTCATCCCCGCCGGCCTGGGCCTCAAGAAGGACGGCGCCAGCGACGCGGCGTCGATCGGCTTCATGATCTCGACCCCCCAGACGGGCATCGACTCGGTGTTGGTGGCCGCCAGCTTCCTGGGCTGGCCCTTCGCGCTGTTCAAGGTGGGCGCGGCCGCGCTGACGGGGCTCATCGGCGGGGGGCTGGTCGGCCTGACCGGCGAAGACCACGTGATCGAGGGCGCGCACGAGCACGCCGCCGCGGCGCGGAGCTGGCGAGGCGCCTGGGACCACGGCCTGCAGCTGGTCCAGACCATCTGGGGCTGGCTGGTCTTCGGCGTGCTGGCCTCCGCCGCCATCACCGTCTGGGTGCCCGAGAGCTGGCTGAGCTCCCTCAGCGCGGGCAGCGGCCTGCTGGGCATGCTGGCGGTGCTGGTCGTCGCGGTGCCGCTGTACGTCTGCGCGACGGCCTCGGTGCCGATCGCCGCGGCCCTGGTCGCGGGCGGCATGCCGGCGGGCGCGGCCCTGGTCTTCCTGATGGCCGGACCGGCGACCAACGTCGCGACGCTGGGCGCCATCTACCGGGGCTTCGGCGTGCGCACGACGGCCATCTACCTGGGCACGATCCTGGTCGGCAGCGTCGGGCTGGGCTGGAGCTTCGACTGGGTCCTGACGAGCACGGGCACCGTCGCGGCGCACGAGCACGGCTCGGCGTGGTGGGCCACGGCCAGCGCGGTGCTGCTGAGCGCGATGATCCTCTGGTTCGCCTTCGTGGACGCGCGGCATGCCTGGCGCGCCCGACAGGCCCCGACGACGACGACGCAGACGCTGCCGGTGACGGGGATGACCTGCAAGGGCTGCGCGGCGCGCCTCGAGCGGGTGCTGGGCGCTACGGTCGGTGTGACCAGCGCGCTGGTCAGCTACGAGGATGGAACGGCCATCGTCGATGGCCTGGTCGACCACGCAGTGCTGGTCGAGGCGGTCGAGGGCGCGGGCTTCGCGGTCCAGTCCTCCGCGCGGTGAAGCGGGCGCCGCATTTCGACGGAGGCTGACGGTCAGCCTGGGCCGGTTTGCGGTGTGCCGCCGCATTTCGATGGAGGCTGACGGTCAGCCTGGGCCGTTCTGCGGTGTACGCCGCATTTCGATGGAGGCTGACGGTCAGCCTGGGCCGGTCTGCGGTGTACGTCGCACTTCGACCAACGCCGGAGAAAAAACGCCAGCGGCCAGCCCATGTCGAGCGCCGAGCGTCCTGCGGGTCCAAGCCTCCGCGGGCGAGCGCCAGGTCTCCTAATCCAGCTGGATCTCGGCGAATCGACCGCGGATGTAGCGCCGCTTCCTCTCGATGAACCAGGGATCGAAGCCCGCCCTCTCCAGCTCCTGCCGCACCCGGTAGACGAGCACGTGCAGCCCGTTGACGTTGCGCTCGGTCCAGCTGCGACCCCAGACGCCCAGCGCGATCTCCTCGTCGCTGCCCCAGCCACGCTCCGAGGCCAGGGCGTCGGCGTCCGCCAGCTGCCGCCGCCCCAGCGAGTAGAGCAGCACGGCCCGGTTCTCGGCGTCGACCTGGTAGGCCTTGCCCGTGGCCAGGGCACGCTGCGTGGCCACCGGACCCGTGGGTCCGCCGAGGTTCGCCTCGAGGCGGTAGGGGTACCGCTCGGGCGCCGGATCGCGGGTCGCCGCGTACTTCGGGGAGCCCGCAACCACCCGGGACTTGCGTCCGCCCAGCTCGAAGATCTCGCCCTCGTCCAGTGCCCGGTCCTGGCCGTCGATGCCCAGCCAGACCTCGTCGCCGGGTAGCAGCAGCGTCGCGTCGACCCCCCCCAGCGACAGATCACCGCCGGGGCCCGGGCGGGACCGGTCGCGAAGCAGCGGATAGGACAAGCCGCCGTCCACGCCCTCGAGCAGCGGCCCACCGGCAGGACCACCGGCTTGAGCTCGAGCTCGATCTCCGGCCCAAGCCGAAGCACCGCGCCGGGCTCGACCTGCACCGCGGCGGTCACCCGCTCGCCGTTGACGAAGGTGCCGTCGCGGCTGCCGACATCCCGCACCCACCGGACATCGCCGTCGTGCCGAACCAGCGCGTGGTGCCAGGAGATGGTGTCGTCCCCCGGGACCACGACGGCGTTGCTCGGCGCCCGGCCCAGGGTCAGCGGCTTGGTGGGATCTGCGGTCACCAGGACCTGGCGTCGTTCGCTCACCAGGTCCGCGGCATATCAACCTGTGGGGCGTGGGACCTCCAGGCCGACCACCCCCAGCTCCTGGCACAGCGCGCGGAACGCCGCTGCGGTCCCGCCTTCGCCGAGCTTGTCTCCGAGCAGGTAGCGCTGACCGAGGGTCTCGCTCATCCGGTCATCTCGACGAGGCGAGAGCCCGGTGGGCCGCCGCCAGCGCCTGCACGCCGGGGCCCCCCTGGAGAGCCCGCCCGGAGGCTGGATGCGCTCACTGGGCGCCGTGGACCCCTACCTGGCGCTGCACGCCCGCTGCGGCACGGGCCGGGGCGAGGTGGACGCGGCCTGGCCGACGGACGCATCAGCGTGATGCCCGGCGTCCGCGACTGCATCTGGCTGGTCCCGCGCCAGGACCACAGCCTGGCGCTGCGGGTGAGCGCCGAGCATGCCCGAGGTCGGACCCTGCGAGAGCTCGGCAGCCTGGGGGGCTCGGTGGCGCAGCTCGAGCGGCTCGGTGAGCAGATCCAGCGGGCGCTCGAGCCCGGACGACCCGCCGCAGCGAGGCGTCTCCCCGACCGAGGTGAGCGAACAGGCCCGGGAGCGGGGAGCGGCCTGGGCAAGCGGGCCGCGGCCCCGACCTCGCTGGAGCTGGTCGAGGTCCGGATCGAAGACCTGGACGAGCCGCGCTGGGCCGCCGAGGAGGGGCTGGAGCGCCGGCCTCGACGGGCTGGTCGCTGCTGCCGGCCCGGGACAACCTGCTCTCACTCCGGGCCTCGCCTGCCTTGCTGGCGCCGCCGGAGTTCCACGAGGTCGAGGTCGAGGCCACGACACCACCGCTGCGTGCTCCGCCAAGGAGAGCTGGTCGGGCTGTGGGACCGGGACGAGGACCGCTCCGAGCTGCTGATCGGCGGCTTCGGCGAGGCGCTGAGCCCACCGACCGAGGACCGGGCAGGGCCGTGCGCGCAGCTCGGCGCGCTGCGAGCGAACGCCATCGACGGCGACGCCAGCCGCCGGAGGCGCTGGGCGCGGGTGCGCAGCCTGAGCGACTGAGCGACTGAGCGACTGAGCGACTGAGCTGCTCAGCCCGGGTTCTGCTCGACGAAGCGCAGCACCCTGCTGTCCGCGCTGAAGTGCGGATCCGCCGCCAGCCGCCGCCGCACGCCGAGGTCCAGCTCGCACCACACCGACTCGGGGATGCCCTCGTCGCTGACCCACCAGACCCGGAACTCGTCGGCCAGCTGATCGCGCAGCAGGTCCACCGAGCCCCGATGCACCTCTCCTCCCGAGGCGTCCAGGACCCTGACCCCGCGCAGCTCGGCTACCTCGCCGTCATGTGCCTTGACCCAGCGCAACCCGGCCTGGGCCCGGCTGAAGTCCAGCGACGCGCCCTCGACGCCCAGCCGGCTCAGATCCAGAACCAGCTGCCGATGCAGCACGCGCCGCAGGTCCGGACCGGCCTTGGACAGGGCCTTCACCTGCTGCCCGAGATCGGCCCCATGCGGCGGGGGATCCCCCACCGGGTACACGGTCTTCGGCCCTTGTCGCCCCTCCCGGTCGTCCCTCGAGAGCAGGTCCTCGAGCCGCCGCTCGGGCACGAAGCCCACCGCGCTGCGGGTGGTGTCCCGGGCCACCGAGACGTCCCCCGGCGGCAGGCTCTTGTAGACGCTGCGGCCCTTGCCCGGCTTGCTGAAGGGCGCCACGACCGCGGCCAGCTCCGGCCCCGTGTAGGTGACCGGCCCGCCCACCGCGCGGGCCCGGCCCAGCTCGATGCGATCCAGGTAGGCCAGCGCCAGCTGCGCGGCCTCGCGGCGACTCACCGGGCTGTACCGGCTGCTCTCCTTCAGCGGCCAGGGCCGGCCCCCGTCCGGCGGCGCCATGTGGCCCTCGATCACCTCGTCGAAGCAGCAGCTGACGCGCAGGATCGACCAGGGCGCGTTCACGTTGCGGACCCCGCCCTCGAGGTAGAAGGACTTGCGGTTCAGGGCCGCGTAGGACCATCGATACGCGCCCATCACGCTCAGGTGCAGGATGGCCTCGGCCCCCGCCTCGCTCGAGGCCCGCACGATGTTCTCGGAGGCCTGCCCTGTGTAGATCGGCGCCCCCGGACCGGCCGTGCGCGCGTCGATGCAGCTGATCACGCGGGTCGCCCCGCTCAGCACCGCGCGCAGAGGATCCAGGTGCTCGGGATCGGCGTAGCAGAGCTCCTGCACGTCCCCCAGCGCACCCAGATTCGAGATGTCCCGGTCGTCGCGCACCACGGGACGCACGGCCATCCCGCGGCTGATGGCGAGCTCGACCACTTCCCGGCCCGTACGGCCATTCGCTCCGAAGACAACAAGCATGAGGCGATCTTACGCAACACCGAACGGGCCCGACCGCTATCCTGACCACGGAGGGAGCTTTGCGACAGCTTCAGGTGGCCATCATCAGCCTTTACGCCCTGGAGAACAACGGCATCCGCCACGTCGCGTCCTCCCTCCGCGAGGCGGACTTCCGGGTCACCGAGATCTACTTCAAGGACTGGGTGAACAACCGCTTCCCCTGGCCCGAGGAGCAGGAGGTCCAGAACCTGCTGCAGCTCTTGCGCGACCGGAAGATCGACGTCGTCGGCTTCTCGGTGCGCGCCAGCGCCTTCCACCGGATGGCCAAGTACCTGACCGAGCGTGTACGGGCCTCGCTGGGCGTACCGGTGCTCTGGGGCGGGATGCACCCCACCTTCCTGCCCGAGCTGTGCATCGAGATCGCGGACTTCATCTCGGTGGGTGAGACCGATCACATCGTGAAGGAGTTCTTCGTCCGGCTCGACGAGGGGCGCAGCGTGCACGACTGCCCCAGCTTCTGGGTGCGCCAGGGCGACACCGTCTACCGCAACGACATCGCGACGCTGGTCGAGCTCGACGACATCCCCTTCCGGGATTTCCACACGCGCGAGGACAAGTTCCACGTCGAGGGCGACAAGGTCGTCGTCGGCGACCCCTTCGTGACCAACCCCGAGTACACGGTCCTGGCCAGCCGCGGCTGCCCCTACTGGACCTGCACCTTCTGCAGCAACACCCTGACCAAGCCCCTGTACGAGGGCAAAGGCAAGAGCTTCCGGGTGCGCTCGGTCGAGTCGCTGATCCAGGAGCTGGAGTACGCCAAGGAGCTCTGCACGAACATCAAGGTCGTGCGCTTCGACGACGAGGTCTTCCCGATCCGGAGCGAGTGGGTCGATGAGCTCGCCGAGAAGTGGCCCAGCCGCGTGGGCATCCCCTTCGAGGTCCTCTGCGACCCCCGGATGGTACGCCTGGAGCCCCTGCAGAAGCTCAAGCAGGCGGGCCTGCGCGCGGTCTGCATGGGCATCCAAGCCAGCGAGCGCGTCAACCAAGAGTTCTACAAGCGGAACACCACCAACCAGATGATCGTGGATGCCCAGCGCATCTTCCGGCAGGTCGATGTCGTCAGCAACCTGCAGATCATCTGGGACGACCCCTACTCGACCGAGCAGGACAAGGAGGACCTCTTCCGCCTGGTGATGGAGCTCGAGCGCCCCTTCGAGCTGTACCTGTTCGGACTGACGATCTACCCGAACACACACCTGGCCCGAAAGCTCCTGCGCGAGGACCGCATCCAGCCCCACCACGTCGAGGGCATCAACACGCACGCCTTCGAGCAGTTCCGAGTGGACCTGAACTACCCGCGGCCCGCCGAGGATCGGCGCTGGCTGGCCCTGCTCGTGCTGGCCAACAAGGCCTTCCTCCCCAAGGAGCTCATCTGGAAGCTCCACGCGATGGAGCGCTTCAAGACCGATCCAGGGCCCTTGGTCGCACTGGCCCAGGGCGTGAACCTGGTGAAGATGGCCGGCGTCGCCGCCGAGATGACCGCGCGCGGCGAGATGACGCCGCTGCTGATCAAGCGCTGGGTCAACCCCGAGTCGCTGGTGACCATGTGAGGACGCGGTGATCGCCGAAAACCGCCGGCGCGCCCGCGCCTGGAAGAACATCGCGGTGTCCGCCACCATGCGGCGGGTCCAGCCCGACTGGGTGCCTCGGCCCCACGCCGCCCACCTGATAACGACCTTCAAGTGCAACCTGAAGTGTCGAGGCTGCGGCAGCTGGCAGGTCAAGGACCATCAGGACCTGGACACCCAGGAGTGGCTGGACCTCTTCCGCCAGCTCACAAGCCTGGACATCGTGAAGATCCTGGGCGGCGAGCCGCTGATCCGCCACGACATCGTGCCGCTGCTGGCCGGGGTGCGCGAGATCATCGACCCCTACATCCTGCAGATGACCACCAACGGGATGATGACCAAGCGGACCATCGAGGCCGTCGAGGCCGTCGCCTGGCCCGGCCTGCAGCTGCGCATCAGCGTGGACGGCATGGAGAAGACCCACGACCAGAACCGCGGGGTCGAGGGCAGCTGGAAGAAGGTCAACGAGACCGTTCACGCCCTGGCCGAGCTCAAGGGCAAGTACGGCTTCAAGTTCGGCATCAACTTCGCGGTCACCGACGACTCGCTGCCCGACTTCGAGGAGATGACCCGCTACGCCGAGAGCGTCGGCGCCGACCTGATCCCTGGCGTGAACGTGGACCCCTTCCTGGTCGGCACGGTGCCGCCCGAGGTCCGCATGCAGCAGGTCATCCTGCTGGACGACCCCATGGTCGGGCTCGAGCGCATCGAGGACCACCGCGCTGGCACGAAGACGCAGCTGCCCTTCGTCGACCACCTGATGAGCCGCTTCATGACCCGGCGGACCTTCCGCCGGCAGATCGAGCAGAAGATCTACACCTTCCCCTGCCGCGAGCTGCGGGACCTGCTCTACCTGCTGCCCAACGGCGACGTGGTCCGCTGCGGCATGGACCACGAGCCCGTCGGCAACGTGCGAAAGAGCTCCTTCGACGAGATCTGGTACGGCGAGGGCATCCAGCAGTACCGCCACAAGGTCGACAACTGCCCGGGCTGCATGCAGGCCTCGGTCCAGATCCTCTCCAGGCTGTATGGCGGCTGCCTGGACGCCTGAGGGGTCTTCGCCGCAGACCACCCCAGGCTGACCGGCACCCTCGGTCGGAATGCGGCGACACACCGCAGACCACCCCAGGCTGACCGGCACCCTCCGCCGAACGGCGGCGCCAAACCGCCAAGCACCCCAGGCTGACCGGCACCCTCCGCCGAACGGCGCCGCCAAACCGCCAAGCACCCCAGGCTGACCGGCACCCTCCGCCGAACGGCGGCGCCAAACCGCCAAGCAC
>CALGIB010000713.1 GCA_937915955.1 uncultured Pseudomonadota bacterium | reverse complement strand
CCCAGGTCCGGGCGGCCCTCTCGAGCGCGGCGCTGTTCGCGCTGCCCTGCCGGGTGGCGCCGGACGGAGACCGGGACGGCCTGCCCGTGTCCTTCCTCGAGGCCATGGCACACGGCCTCCCTGTGATCTCGACCACGCTGCCCGGCTTCGAGGAGCTGCTGGACGAGGAGGTGGGCTGGCAGGTCGCGCCCGAGGATCCCGACGCGCTCCTCGGCGCGCTCGCCCAGGCGATGGCCTCCCCTTCAGAGAGAGCCCGCCGAGGCCTCGCCGGCCGCCACCGCATCGAGCAGGGCTGGACCGGCGACCACCACACCGAGGCCTTCCTGCGGGCCTGGCGGGTCACAGACTCTTGACCCCCCGCCGGGCCCCGCGCGCTTGCGGGCACGGGAGCGCACCTGTAATCAGGGGAACCTGGAGGCCCGATGTCCATCCTTCTGCTGCTCGCTGCGTGTCAGCCCGGCGGCAACTACCTCGACGATGAGCTGACCTGCGCGGCCAACCCCTACGCCTGGTGGAACGACATCGCGATGTACGCGGACATGGGCAAGGCCAACAAGAACAAGCCCAACGTGCAGGAGTGGGACATCGAGTACGAGCCCGCCTACGTCAAGGGCATCAAGGGCAAGTACAACGGGCTCACCGGTGACCTCGAGTACGCCATCAAGTACTCGGGCGACTACTTCCTGGTCTCCGAGGAGACCGTCGACAGCTTCGAGAACTACGGCACGATCTTCCGGAACGGCAACCTCGACACCCGCGCGATGGTGCTGGTCACGGACAAGCTGGGCAACACCGAGCTGCGCGTCCGTCGTGACGAGCGCCGCGGCTGCGTGGGCTCGACCCGCTACCGCTGGGTGACCGAGGACGGCGATCTCCCGCGCAGCCCCCAGTACACCCAGAACTACGAGCTCGTCAGCGACGACAAGGTCACCTGGGACGCCTCCTCGGAGTGGGCCGACGGCTCCACCCTGTACGAGGTCGGCAGCTGGAGCTCGCAGCACGTGCACGAGCGCGTCGCCTCCTACGCTCTCGATGGGTACTCCAGCGAGTCCGTGACGCGGACCAAGGCCAACGGCAGCAGCAAGATGGTCTTCACCGACACGAGCACGTCCTACGTCTTCGAGGGCAGCATCGAGACGAAGAAGAGCGGGGACTTCACCGAGCGCTACACCGTCACCAAGGTCAGTGACGGCAGCCTCTACGCGACGGTGGAGACCCAGCGCCTCTACGATCGCTCCGGCACCGGGACCTGGGTCGACTCCGACAAGACCTGCACCCTGACCTACGAGGTCGAGGGCGCGTGCAGCTCCACCTGCGACAACGGCGGCAGCGTCTCCTGCTGACGCGCTGATGGGTTACCAGGGCCGGCCTCGGAGGAAGGTATGAACTCCATGACCGGCTTCGGCCGCGGCGAGGCCAGCGGCGGCGGCGTCAGCGTCACCGTCGAGATGAAGTCGGTGAACAACCGCTTCCGTGACCTCCAGATTCGATGCCCGCGCGAGTACATGGCCTTCGAGCCGCGCATCGTCGCGCAGCTCAAGCCCCGCTTCGGGCGGGGCCGGGTGGACGTCTTCATCCGGCGGGTCTGCCGCGAGGGCCGGGTCGGCGTGATGGTCGACAAGGCCATGGCGCGCACCTACTACGCCAGCCTGGTGGACCTCGCCGAGGGCCTCCCTGGCGTCGAGCCCAAGCTGGATCTGGGCTACCTCTCCGGCCTGCCCGGTGTGCTCGTCACGGTCGAGGAGGAGCTCGACGTCAGCGCCGAGTGGGGAGTGGTCGAGGTGGCGCTGGGCGTGGCCGCGCGCCAGCTCGCCGAGATGCGGGGTCGCGAGGGCGAGGCGACCCGGCGGGTCTTCGACGAGCTGCTCTCCGAGCTCCAGGACCAGCTCCAGAAGATCGAGCTCGAGGCCGACGGCGTGGCCGGTCGGCTGCGCCTGCGCCTGATGGATCGCCTCAACAAGCTCGTCGGTGACCGGGTCGATCCGGACCGGCTGGCCCAGGAGGCCGCCGTGCTCGCGGACAAGGCCGACATCAACGAGGAGCTGGCCCGCCTGGCCTCCCACGTCGCCCAGTTCCGCCTGGCCATGAAGAAGGACGAGCCCGTCGGACGCCGCCTGGACTTCCTGGCCCAGGAGATGAACCGCGAGATCAACACGATCGGCTCCAAGGCCGCCGAGCACGCCGTCTCCTCGCTGGTCGTGGACATGAAGTCCAGCCTGGAGCGCATCCGCGAGCAGATCGCGAACGTCGAGTAGGGACCAGGGATGAGCCTCACACTGCAAGCCTGGCAGGGCCCCGATCGGGGCGCTCTCTTCGTGGTCACCGGCCCCTCGGGCTGCGGTAAGAGCACGCTGCTGCGCGAAGCCTTTCGTGTGATCCCCGGCCTGGAGTTCTCGGTCTCGGCGACCACCCGCGCGGCTCGCCCAGGTGAGGAGGACGGGGTGGACTACCACTTCGTCGGCGCCGATCGATTCGAACAGCTCCTGGCCGAGGGCGCCCTGCTGGAGTCCGCGCAGGTCTACGATCGCCGCT
>CALGIB010000712.1 GCA_937915955.1 uncultured Pseudomonadota bacterium | reverse complement strand
CGCTCGATCCGCATCGCGACCAAGTGCGGCCTGCGCTGGGACGACAGCAGGGGTGAGCACTTCTTCCGGACCGAGGCGGCGCGCCTGGGCCCCGTCGACGTGAAGCGAGACCTGCGCCCGGAGAGCGTGCGCCTCGAGTGCGAGCGCTCCCTGCGGCGCCTGGGTGTGGACTGCATCGACCTCTACCAGTGCCACTGGCCCGACCCGAGCACCCCCATCGCCGAGACGATGGGGGAGATGCTGCGGCTGCTCGACGAGGGCAAGATCCGCGCGGTCGGAGTCAGCAACTTCTCGGTGACACAGCTCGAACAGGCGCGCGCCGCTCTGGGCGGGGTCCCGCTGGCCAGCGACCAGCCCCGCTACAGCGCCCTGGATCGCAGGATCGAGGCCGACGTGCTGCCCTGGTGCCAGCAGGCCGGCGTCGCGACGCTGGCGTACTCGCCCCTCGGCCAAGGGCTGCTCACGGGGCGGGTCGGTCTCGACCGACGCTTCCCGGAGGGGGACCGCCGCGGCGAGCTGCCCGCCTTCTCGCCCGAGGGCCGATCGCGGGTGCTGGCGGCGCTGGCCTCACTCGAGGACCTGAGATCCGCGAAGGGGTGCACCTTCGCACAGCTGGCCATCGCCTGGACCGTCGCGCAGCCGGGCCTCACGGCAGCCATCGTCGGGGCCCGAGATGCCCGCCAGGCGGCCGAGAACGCGGCGGCCACCCAGGTCTCGCTGAGCCCGCAAGAGCTGCTGCGCTTCGGCCGCGCCTGGGACCTCTGAGCGGGACCAGGCGGGACCGCCCGCAGGCCCTGCAAAGGCGCTGTACACAGGCCCGGAGCGGGCTTGCCCACCCTGGGCCCGTGAGGTATCAGGCGGCTTCTCCCACAGGGAGGTGGGCACGATGGCAACATCGACGTCGCTACGCAGGCTCGCGTGGGCCTTCGCAGTCCTGACAGGCATGACCTACGCCTTGGTCGTGTTCGGTGCCATCGTGCGCGCGCAGGGAGCGGGCCTGGCCTGCCCCGACTGGCCCCTCTGCTTCGGCCAGGTCGTCCCGCGCATGGACTTCGGCGTGGTCTTCGAGTGGGGACACCGCGCCCTGGCCAGCGTCGTCAGCCTGGGTCTGCTCGGGCTGATCATCGGGACCTGGTTCGTCCCCGCCGCGCGAGCGCTGATCGGGCGCTACCTCATCGCCGCCGTCGTGGTCCTGGCGGTCCAGATCGTGCTCGGTGGGCTGACCGTCCTCCACCTCCTCGCCACCTGGACCGTCACCAGCCACCTGCTCGTCGGCAACGCCTTCGCGCTCTCCCTCGGGCTCGTCAGCGCCACGCTCTTCCGCGTCAGCCGCCCACAGGTCGAGCAGCCCCCGTCGCCTGGGGCGGCCTCGGTCGCCTGGCACCTCGTCGCGCTGCTGCTGCTAGCGCAGATGACGCTGGGCGGTCTGGTCGCCAGCAGCTTCGCGGGCCTGGCCTGCGTGACCTGGCCGGCTTGCGTCGGAGACAGCTGGTTCCCGACGCTCTCGGGCCCCGTCGGCCTCCACGTCTTGCACCGCGTGACGGCCTACGGACTGGTGCTCGCGATCGGGGCAGCGGCCGCGCTCTCCCGAGGCGACCTGCGCCGGCTGGGCGTCCTGGCCAGCGTCGTCGTGCTCCTCCAGGTGGCCCTCGGCGTGGCCAACGTGCTGCTTCAGCTGCCGGTCGAGGTGACCGCAGGGCACAGCGCCGGGGCCGCCGCGCTCTGTTTGCTCACGGCGCTGAGCCTGCAGATGGTGTACACACGTGGCCGCGCGCAGCTCGTCACCACCCCCGCTGCCGCTCCTGCCCTGACGGAGGCTGCATGAACATGGCCCACCCGGCCCTGGCTCGTCGCTCCGTCCGTGAGGCGTTCGGCCTGTACTGGCAGATGACACGTCCCAAGGTCCTGGCCTTGGTCCTGTTCACGGGCCTGCCGGTCTTCGCCATGCACCAGGACGGCTGGCCAAGCGTCTGGACCACCTTCGTCGTGCTCTTCGGCACCGCGCTGGCCGGCGCCGCCTGCAGCGTGCTGAACGCCTACGTCGAGCGGGAGAGCGACGCGCGCATGGCTCGGACGCAGAAGCGCCCGCTGCCTGTGGCGGCCATCGCCCCCGGCCACGCCGCCGGCTACGGCGTCTTCCTCAGCGGGCTGTCCACCCTCGTGCTCTGGGCCACGGGTGGCTGGGTCGCCGCGGCGGTCGGCCTGGCCAGCATCCTGTTCTACGTGCTCGTCTACACGATGTGGCTGAAGCCTCGGACGCCCCAGAACATCGTCATCGGCGGCGCCGCCGGGGCCACGACCCCGATGATCGCCGAGGCCGCCCTGACCGGCAGCGTTGGCTGGGGCAGCCTGTGCCTCTTCCTGATCATCTTCTTCTGGACCCCACCCCACTTCTGGGCCATCGCCCTGTTCCGCAAGGCGGACTACGCGGCCGCGGGCATCCCCATGATGCCCAACGTGGTGGGCGACCAGCCCACCCGCTGGCGGATGCTGGGGTACACCGTAGTGCTGATCCCGGTCAGCCTCGCGCCGGTCGCTATCGACTACCTGGGCTGGGTCTACGCGACCTCGGCCACGGTCCTCGGGTTCTACTTCCTCTGGAAGAACATCGGGGTCTTGCGTGCGCGCGACGTGCGCACGGACCGCAAGTTCTTCATGACCTCGAACCTCTACCTGCTCGCCCTGTTCGCCGCGATGATCGTGGACGTCATCGTCCTCTGACAAGCTCGCCCGAACACCCTCCCTGACCGACCACCTGGACGCTGACGTGAGCGACACGACACCTGCACCCGATGCGGATCTGGCTGCCATCGGCTTCGAGCCGGACGACATCCCTACCGGCTTCCTCTTCAAGATCGTCGCCGCCCTGACGCTCGCCATCGTGGTGATGGTCACGGGCACCTACTTCTACTTCAAGCACGTGGTCGCCAACGAGCTGAAGGACAAGGGCTACGACGTAGAAGAGCGGGCCAACTGGGAGACCCGGTGAGCATCGCTGTGGCCCTCGTCGGGGCCACGCTGCTCGGCGCACCCGCTCTGGCCGCCGAGCCCACCCCGTCCGAGCTCGAAGGCGTCACCGTCGTCGAGCGCCTGGGCGAGCGGGTGGATCCGTCCATCGTCCTGGTGGACCAGGACGGCCGGGAGCGCAGCCTCGAGCAGCTGCTCCGGGGCGACCGCCCCGTGCTCCTGACCTTCAACTACTACACCTGCCAGACCCTCTGCAGCCTCCAGCTCAACGCGCTGATGACAGGGCTCAAGCAGCTGGACTGGACGATGGGCCAGGACTTCGACGTCCTGACCGTCAGCTTCGACCCCCGGGACACGACCGCCGTCGCCAATGGAAAGCGCCAGAGCTACCTGGCCGACTACGGCCGCGACCTGGCCGACTGGACCTTCACGACGGGCGATCCGGCCCAGGTCCAGGCCCTGGCCGACGCGGTCGGCTTCAGCTTCCGCTACGACGCCGAGACCGACCAGTGGGCGCACCCCGCGGCCCTGGTGTTCCTGGCGCCCGATGGCACGGTAGCCCGCTACCTCTACGGCCTGCAGTACGAGCCCCGCGACCTCGAGTTCGCGCTCATGGAGGCGGCCGAGGGTCGCCTGGGCAGCCCGGTCGACAAGCTGATCTTCTCTTGCTTCCAGTACGACGAGAGCGTCGGGGACTACGCCCCCGCGGCCTTCCGCGTCATGCGCATCGGTGGCGCCGCCACCGTGGTCGGGCTGGGAAGCCTCACCTTCTTTCTCTACCGCCGGGA
>CALGIB010000711.1 GCA_937915955.1 uncultured Pseudomonadota bacterium | reverse complement strand
GACGAGTGCCCGCTGACGGTCGCCGAGATCCGGGTGATCGCCGAGGTCTTCCAGAAGACGGTGCTGGCCATCCATCACCACCGCATCGAGTACCCCGACCCGCCGCCCGCCAAGGGCGCGGCCGCCGCGCGAGGCAAGGGCAAGCCGCTCGCGGAGAGCTCGCAGGACGAGCCCGTCATCACGCTCGAGCTCAACGCCCGCGAGGTGATCGAGCAGACCGTGGCGCGCCCGCCGACCGAGTCCGGTCCGGTCGACTACGAGGCGCCCGAGCACCTGCCCGGCTTCGAGCGCGACCGTTGAGCACCGTCTGGGTGTCGCTCGAGGGGATCGACGACGACGCGCTCCGGGCCTCCGTCCAGGTCGACGCCGCCTCGCTGCTCGGGGCCGCGGGCTGCGAGGACTGCGAGCTGTCCATCGTGCTCTGCAGCGACGAGCACATCCGGCCCCTCAACCTGAGCTGGCGTGGCAAGGACGCCGCCACGGACGTGCTCAGCTTCCCGCAGGAGGATCAGGTGCTGCTCGGCGACCTGGTGGTCAGCGTCGACACCGCGGCGCGGCAGGCCGCCGAGCGGGACCACAGCCTCGGGGACGAGCTGCGCGTCCTGCTCGTGCACGGGCTGCTGCACCTGCTCGGCTACGACCACGAGACCTCGCGCGAGGACCTCGAGGAGATGTCCCTGGCCGAGGCGAAGCTGATGAAGCGGCTGCGTTGGACAGGCGAGGGCTTGATCTCCGCTGTGAGCTGACTACTACGGGGCGCCCACGGGTGGAGGCCCGCCATGACCGTCGAAGAGATCCGTAGTCGACTCCAGGTTGCTCGCGAACGCGTCGGGCAGCTCTGGGGGCATCTTTGACGTCGCTGGCAAGCAGCGCGACGTAGCGGACCTGGACAACCAGGCCAACAACCCCGAGTTCTGGTCCGACCAGGCGCTCGCGCAGGGCGTGCTCCGCCAGAAGGCGACGCTGGAGCGCGTGGTCAAGGACTGGCAGGGGCTGCAGGACATCGTCGACGAGGTCGACACGCTGCTGGAGCTCGCCGACGAAGACGCGGCCGAGTCGGCCGAGCTCTGCGCCGAGGCCCTGGCCCAGCTCCCCGGGCTCGAGCGTCGCATCGACCAGCTCGAGGTGCAGCGCCTGCTGGGCGGGGAAGGGGACGACAACTCCGCCATCCTCGAGATCAACTCGGGCGCGGGCGGCACCGACGCCAGCGACTGGGCCGAGATGCTCAAGCGCATGTACATGCGGTGGGCCGAGCGCCGCGGCTTCAAGGTCAAGCTGACCGACGAGCAGCACCACGACGAGGCGGGCATCAAGCACTGCAAGCTCGAGATCGACGGGCCCTACGCCTACGGCTACCTCAAGGCCGAGATCGGCGTGCACCGGCTGGTGCGCATCTCGCCCTTCGACGCGGCGGCCCGGCGGCACACGGCCTTCGCCTCGGTGGCGGCCTACCCGGACATCGACGACGACATCGAGGTCGACATCCGGGACGATGACCTGCGCATCGACACCTACCGCAGCAGCGGCGCGGGCGGACAGCACGTCAACACCACGGACTCTGCGGTGCGCATCACCCACCTCCCGACGGGCATCGTCGTGGCCTGTCAGAACGAGCGCAGCCAGCACAAGAACAAGGCGACTGCCTTCAAGGTGCTGCGGAGCCGCCTCTACCAGCACGAGCTGGAGAAGCGTCAGGCCGAGATCGACCTGGCCAACGCCGACAAGAAGAAGATCGAGTGGGGCAGCCAGATCCGGAACTACGTGCTCAACCCCTACCGCATGGTCAAGGACACGCGCACCGGGCTCGAGAACGGCAACACGGACCGCGTGCTGGACGGGGATCTGGACGGCTTCATGGAGGCCTGGCTGGCTCAGCAGGCTGGCGAGGCCCAGGCCGACGACAACTAGACCCTGGGCAGGCCGCCGCGTTCGCTAAGCTGGCCCCTGAGACGGAGACCGCATGTTGATCCTGACCCTCTTCGCCTGCTCGGGTGACGGCCCGAGCGACGAGCTCGAGCCGCAGATCACGGGCACTCTGACGACCGAGGACCACTCGGCCGAGGTGGCGATCTACAAGGCCTTCGGCTGGGACGTCGACGGCAAGGGCATGTGGTACCTGTCCAGCTCGCCCAACGCGAGCTGCGAGGCGGTCGCCGAGTACCTGACGGACGGCCAGGTCGATCCCGCCGACATCTGGGATCCGGGCACCTGCAACATCACGATGATCATCGACCCGACCGGACCGGACGCCCAGGCCTACGAGGGCGAGCTGACCTTCACGGACGGCGATGAGTTCCAGGGCTTCTGGAACCTGCGCTGCGCGATGGGCGAGGGCGCCTTCGAGTGGGGCAAGC
>CALGIB010000710.1 GCA_937915955.1 uncultured Pseudomonadota bacterium | reverse complement strand
AGTCGCCGGACGTAGGTGTCGATGATGCGCTCGGCGACCACCGAGTCGTCCCCGCGGATCAGGTCGAGCAGGCGATCCCTCGTGAAGACGATGCCGGGCCGGCCCGCGAGCGCGAGCAGCAGCCGGAACTCGGTCACGGTGGTCTCCAGTAGCGCCCCGGCGAAGCGGGCCTCGAGGCGGTCCTGGTCCAGGCTGAGGCGGCCGACGCTGACGTGCTGCTGGGTCGGGGCCTGAGCCCGGGCCACCTGGCGGCGGAGCAGCGCCTTGGACCGCGCCAGCAGCACGCGCGTGTTGAAGGGCTTGGCGACGTAGTCGTCTGCGCCCAGCTCCAGGCCCAGGGCCTCGTCGATCTCGCTGTCCCGGCTGGTGAGCAGGATGACGGGCACCTCGTCCCCGCCCTCTCGCAGCCTCCGGCACAAGCTGAAGCCGTCCAGCCGGGGCATGTTCACGTCGGAGACGATCAGCTCGCTGAGGAAGGCCGCGTGCCGGACGAGGCCCGCGTGTCCGTCGGGCGAGGTGGCTACGTCGTGCCCCTCGTCCTCGAAGGCCAGCGCGAGCACGTCGAGCAGCGCGGGGTCGTCGTCGATGAGGAGGATCCGGGCCATGCGCCCAGGATACCCCCGCCGGGCCTGCGCTCGGCGTGGGCCGCGCACAGCGTGAGGCCGGGCTGGGCACACCCCCGGATGCTCGGCCCCCGGCGGTGCCGCCTCGGTAGGGACCCGAGCCCCGACTTCGCGTCGCCGTACCGCTTCGATCCCGGGATCTGGGTCAGTCCGGGTGCGGTGCCTCGCGACGCTGCCCCAGGACCCGCGTGACGCTGAGGCTGCCGGCCGCCTTGTAGGCCGTGTTCCAGATGCCCGCCCAGCCCTGGACGCTGACGCCCCACTTGGGTCCGGGGTTGAAGACCAGCCCGGCGGTGGCGGCGACGTCCGCGTCCCAGCCCTGCTTCCAGGTCGTCAGCCCCGCGTGGGCGACGCCGTCGATCCGGCCGATCCGTCGGGCGCCCTCGAGTCGGGCGCGGCCGATCCAGGGGTCCATCGTCCCGTCGCGGCCCTCGTACAGCGGCACGCGGGTCGAGAGCTCGCCCATCAGGAGCCAGTCGTTGCCGTAGACGACGGACAGCTCGGCGCGGGGATCGAAGCTGCCTGTGGCCCCGGGGAGCATCAGGCCCTTTCCCGAGCCCGTGGGCAGCGTCACGCCCAGCCCGCCCTGGAGGCGCAGCGTGGGCTCGTCGACGAGCTCGACCTTGGCCATGACGCGGCTGTCGAAGGGCATCAAGCCGTTGGCGCCGTACATCGTGCCGCCCGCGGCCGAGAGGTTCCAGCGCTGGCTGACCGGCACCACCAGCGAGACGAAGGCCTGGCCCTCGACGCCCGTTCCCCAGGCGCCGAGCGTGCCCAGGCTGAGCGCCGCTTGTCCGGGGCCCATGCCCCCGTCGAACTCAGATCTGCCGACCGGCAGGTTGGCTGCGCCTCACAAGCTTCAGCTGGCTTGGGCGGGGAGGGCGGCGAGCTGGAGGAACAGAGCAAGTCCGACGGGCATGCTGTCGCCTATCGCCTTCTGGCACCGGATACAGGTCCGGCATGGTTTTGTTGTTCGCCTGCGTCGCGTCGAGCTCGCCGCCGCTCGTCCTCGAGGAGTCCTCGCCCCTCGAGCAGCCGGTCGCGGCCGAGGACCTGCCCAACGACGGCGTGCGGCCCACGCTCTCCGACCTGAGCCCGCTGCGGGACGGGGACCCCGCGCCCGAGATCGGGGCAGGCCCGCTGGTGCTGGCGCTCTGGGCCAGCTGGTGCCCGCCCTGCCGGGAGGAGCTGCCCCACCTGCAGGAGCTCCAGCAGCTCGGGGTGCCTGTCTTGGCTGCCAGCGTGGATCTGCCCACGGGCCGAGGCAAGGCCGTCGAGCTGCACGCGGCGATCTCGCCCGAGCTGCGCAGCGCCTACGCCCCCGAGCTGGCCTTGAAGCTGGGCACCGTGGCCATCCCGGCGCTCTACGTCTACGACAGCCAGGGGCAGCTGGTCTGGTACGCCGAGGAGAACTTCACGGCGGAGGAGCTGGACCGCGCCCTGGTTCGCTCGGGGGTTCGTCGGCGCTGATGTCCCAGGACCACGCTCACGGACACGCGCACGGGCCGAACACGCTCCGGGCCCTGGGCCTGGTGCTCGGCTTCAACACGTTCTTCCTGCTGGTCGAGGCCGGGGTCGGCTGGTGGTCGGGCTCGCTAGCGCTGCTCTCCGACGCCGCCCACATGCTCAGCGACGTGGCCGGGCTGCTGCTGGCCTTCCTCGCGGCCCGGATCTCGCTGCGCCGGGGAGCTCTGGCCCAGACCTTCGGGTTGAAGCGGGTCGAGGTGCTCGGCGCCTTCGTGAACGGCCTGATGCTGCTGCTCGGCTCGGGCTGGATCGTGCTGGAGGCGGTCCGGCGCCTGCTGGGCGAGTCCCCGGAGATCCCGGGCTGGCCGGTGCTCGTGGTGGCCGTCATCGGCCTGATCGTCAACCTCGGCAGCGCCTGGGTGCTGCACCGGGCCTCGGACGAGAGCCTGAACATGCGCGGGGCGCTGCTGCACATGCTGGCGGACGCGCTGGGCTCGGTGGGCGCCGTCGTGGCCGCGATCTTCCTGATCTACGGCGTGGGCATCGCCGACATCCTGGTCTCGCTGGGCATCGCCGCGATGGTGCTCTGGGCGACCTGGCACCTGCTCGAGGACTCGGGCCGCATCCTGCTGGAGTTCGCGCCCAGGGGCACGGACCTTGAGGCCATCCAGGCGGATCTGCGAGGTCTCCCCTGCGTGCTCGACCTGCACGACTTCCACGTCTGGACCCTGGACGGGCGCCTGCCGCTGCTCAGCGTGCACCTGGTCGTCGAGCCCGGGGCCAACGCCCACGAGCTTCGGATGGCGGCGCTGGACGTGTTGGAGCGCGACCACGAGATCTGGCACGCGACGATCCAGGTGGAGCTCGGCGATCCCGACCACGCCACCCCGAGGTGGCAGGACCACGCTTAGTCCTGGTCCCAGTCGCCCCGCAGCACGCCCGTCGCGCGCAGCATGTCGACCAGCGGCGCGTCGGCCCCCTCGTAGCGGTCGCCGACCTCGCCGTTCTCGAGCTTCAGCACGCCTCGCGGGCAGACCGCCGCGCAGACCCCGCAGCCCACGCAGCTGGCCCGCACGATGTTCCGACCCTTCTGGGCGTAGGCCCGGACGTCGATGCCCATCTCGCAGTAGGTCGAGCAGTTGCCGCAGCTGATGCACTGGCCGCCGTTGGTGGTGATGCGGAAGCGGGAGAACCAGCGCTGCAGGATGCCGAGCAGGGCAGCCTGAGGGCAACCGAAGCGGCACCAGACCCGGCTGCCGAGGAGGGGGTAGAAGCCCACGCCGACCACCCCCGAGAAGACCGAGCCGATGAGGAAGCCATAGGTCTTCTTCATCGGGGCGCCGATCGTGCCCAGGAAGCCCCAGCCGGTCCAGTCGTTCAGCCACAGCACCGCGGTGACGCTGACGACGAAGACCAGCACGCCGTGGATCATCCAGCGCTCGATCTTCCAGGCCCGCGCGCTGTTGTCGGACAGCTGGCGGAAGGGGTCGCCGGCGGTCTCGGCCAGGCCTCCGCAGCCGCAGACCCAGCTGCAGTACCAGCGCTTGCCGAAGAAGTACGTCAGCACGGGCACGCCGACGAAGCTGACGATCAGGCCCCAGCCGAACATGAACTTGCCCAGGTTCCCGCTGTGCCAGAGCCAGCTGAAGCCGTCGGGGAAGAGGTAGTCGACCTTCAGCGGCCAGAAGTAGGTGAAGTAGAACTCGGGCTGGTTCATCTTCCGCAGGAGGCCGGGCACGATGAAGGCCAGGACCAGCTGGAAGGAGGCCACCGAGGCGGTGCGGACGAGCTGGTAGCGGTTGTGGCGGTACTTCATCGCCACGCGGGAGCCCATGACGAGCACCGCGACGGAGTAGGCGAAGCCATACAGGAACCACTTGTCAGCCGGGCCGCCTCGAAGGGCCTGGCTGAGGGGCTCGAGCAGGGCGACGCCGCCCTGCAGCGGGAAGCTCGTGGCGCCCTCGTCCCACCAGTAGAGGACGCAGTAGAAGCCGGTGATCAAGACGCCCAGGAACCAGGCCCAGGCCCCCCGGTGCGAGGCGCCCTGGAAGAACACGCCGTCGTTCTTGATGCCCGGGGTGCTGTCCCTCAGGCGTAGCC
>CALGIB010000709.1 GCA_937915955.1 uncultured Pseudomonadota bacterium | reverse complement strand
GCCGTTGCGGGAGTGCGTGATGGTGTCGCCGACCCGGGCGTCCTCGAGCTTCTTGATGCTCGCGATGACGAAGCCGACCTCGCCCGCGACGAGCTCGGGGCGCGCCAGCGCCTCGGGAGCCAGGACGCCGACCTGGGTGACCTCGTGAGTGGCCCCCGTCGCCATCAGCGTGATCTGCTGCTTGTGACGCAGCACGCCCGCCTTGACCCGGACCAGACAGACCACGCCGACGTAGCTGTCGAACCAGCTGTCGACGATCAGCGCCTGCAGGGGCGCGTCGCGGTCCTCCTTCGGTGATGGGATGTAGCGGACGACCGCCTCGAGCACGTCCTCGATGCCCACGCCCGTCTTGGCCGAGCAGAACACCGCGTTGTCGATGTCCAGGCCCACGCCGTCCTCGATCTGCTCCAGCACCCCCTCGACGTCGGCGCCAGGCAGGTCGATCTTGTTGATGACCGGGATGATCTCGAGGTTGTGATCCAGCGCCAGGTAGACGTTCGCCAGCGTCTGGGCCTCGACCCCCTGCGCGGCGTCCACGACCAGCAGCACGCCCTCGCAGGCGCTCAGGCTGCGGGACACCTCGTAGGTGAAGTCCACGTGGCCGGGGGTGTCGATGAGGTTGAGCGTGTACTCGACGCCGTCCCTGGCCGTGTAGGCGAGCACGCAGGTCTGGGCCTTGATGGTGATCCCGCGCTCGCGCTCGAGGTCCATCTTGTCCAGGTACTGGTCCTTCATCTGACGCGCGGTCAAGAGCCCAGTGCGCTCGATCAGCCGGTCCGCGAGGGTGGACTTGCCATGGTCGATGTGGGCGATGATCGCAAAGTTGCGGATGTTCTCGATGGGGGCCGGCATGGCCCGCCCCATACCCCGAACGACCGCGCAGCGCCCTCAGACGGGCAGGCGTCCGATGCCGCTGTACTCGAAGCCATGGTCGACCACGTAGGCGGGCTCGTACAGGTTGCGGCCGTCGAAGACCGCCCTCCCGCGCATGCAGCCCGCCAGGCGCTCGAAGTCAGGGTTCCGGAACTCGTTCCACTCGGTCACGAGCACCAGTGCGTCGGCGCCATCGGCCGCCTCGTAGGGCTCCTCGGCGTAGGTGACGCGCTCCCCGAGGTCGTGGCGGGCCTCCTCCATGGCCTCGGGGTCGTAGACGGTGACCCTGGCGCCCGCGGCGAGCAGGCGGTTGATGATCACGACCGAGGGGGCCTCGCGCATGTCGTCGGTGTTGGGCTTGAACGACAGGCCCCAGACGGCGAAGCGCAGCCCCTCGAGATCTGCGCCGAAGCGAGCCAGGATCTTGTTCGCCAGGACCTCCTTCTGGGCCTGGTTCACGTCCTCAACGGCCTCGAGGATCCTCAGCGGGCTGCCGGCGTCCTGGGCCGTGTACATCAGCGCTTTGACGTCCTTGGGGAAGCAGCTTCCGCCGTAGCCGACGCCAGGAAAGAAGAAGCGCAGGCCGATGCGGGAGTCCGTGCCCGCGCCTCGGCGGACGGCGTCGACGTCGGCGCCCACGGCCTCGCAGAGCCGAGAGAGCTCGTTGATGAAGGAGATCTTCGTCGCGAGGAAGGCGTTGGCCGCGTACTTGCTGAGCTCGGCGCTGCGGTTGTCCATGAACAGGATGGGCTTTCCGGTGCGCAGCAGCGGCCGGTAGATCTCCTGCATGACCTCGCGGGTCTCGTCCTTCTGGCAGCCGATCACGATGCGATCGGGCTTCATGAAGTCCGCGATGGCGGCGCCTTCCTTGAGGAACTCGGGGTTGCTGACCACGTCGAAGGGGTGCTGGGCGTTCTGACCGACCCGCTCGCGGACCTGATCGGCGGTGCCCACGGGGACCGTCGACTTGATGATCACGGTCGTGGACCGTGTCATGGCGCGGCCGATCTGCTCGGCCACGCCGTAGACGCCCTGCAGGTTGGCGCTGCCGTCGTCGGCCGAGGGCGTGCCCACCGCGATGTAAACCACGCCGGACGCCGCGATGGCGCCGTCGCCGTCGGTGGTGAACGAAAGTCGGTGCTCGCGGAGGTTGCGGGCGATGAGCTGATCGAGGCCGGGCTCGAAGATCGGGACCCCGCCGTCCAGCAGCAGCGCGATCTTGCTCTCGTCCCGATCGACGCAGACCACGTGGTGGCCCATGTCGGCGAGGCAGGTTCCAGCGACGAGTCCGACGTAGCCGGTACCGACGACACAGATCTTCATGGGGGAGGTCTCCAGAGGTGCGGGCGTACCTACCCGGCCGCTCACCGCCCAGGCAAGATCAGCGTGGTGTCGACGCCAGTGCGTCTTGACAGCCCCGCGACGCGTGCTAAAAGCCGGGGCCAGTCGCCCTGGGTCCGCTCAGGGTGCATCGTTTCTATCCTGCTCCAAGAGTGAATCCGTGGCTCATCACGCCGACGCCCTCAAGCGCATCCGCCAGACCAAGAAGCGCAACGCCCGCAACCGTCACTACCGCGCCACGATGCGGACGCTCATCAAGCGCGTCCGCGCAGCCGTGGACGAGGGTGACGTGACGGCGGCCGAGGCAGCTCTGCCTGGCGCGGTCAGCTCCATCCAGAAGCTGGTCACGAAGAACATCATCCACCGCAACCAGGCCGACCGTCGCGTCAGCCGGCTGCACCAGGCCGTGAACAAGCTCAAGGGCGCTCAGGGCTGAGCTCCCGCTCCCCTGCCCTCGACGAAGAGCCACCCTGCGGGGTGGCTCTTCTGCTCTGACGCGAGCCGATTGGCCGGGCGTCAGCGGGCGATCAGCTCCAGCAGCAGGCCCTCGAAGATCCGGCGTGAGCCGGCTCGGTGGCTGTTCATGGCGTGGTTGGCCCGCGCGAGCTTGTCCAGGATCTCGGCCGGGTCCAGCGGGCGCCGGCGCAGCTCGTCCGTGAGGTTGCGTGCCTTCCAGGCCGGCAGCTTGAAGCCGGGGTCGCCGCCGCTGTGCAGGCTGTCCTGGAAGCTGAGGATGCGACGGATCTGCCAGGTCACCATGCTGAGCAGGCGATGGGTCTCGCCCGACTTGCCGGCCTCGAGCAGGCGGTGCGCGGTGGCGAGCGCGGCGTCGCGGTCGCGGTAGACGATGGCCTCGGTCAGGGACCAGATCTCGGCCTCGGCGAGCAGCGAGCAGACTCTGGACAGGACCTGGCCGTCGATGTGGCCGCCCTCGCCGACGAACAGGGCGGCCTTCTCCAGCTCGCGCCGGAGCCTGGACAGGTCCTTGCCCACCGTGAGCACGAGCACACGCGCGTCGCCTTCGTCGAGGCGACAGCCCAGCTCACGCGCGGTGGCCTGCGCGAAGGCCAGTGGATCCTGGTCACGCGACTTGAAGCGCAGCACGAAGCCCGACGCTGCCACGGCCTGCTCGAGCTGCTTGCCCACCTTGGTCAGCGCTCGCGGGAAGCCGCGCCCGGAGATCACCAGGGTCACGGTGTCGGGGACCGACTCGAGCAGGACGACGAGGTCTCCGAGCAGCTCGACGCTGGCCTCGTGGATGTCCCGGAGCACAAGCACCCGCCGAGGGCTCATCATCGGCAGGGTCCGGGCCACGGACAGGCACTCCGCCGCGCCCTCCTCGCCTGCTCGCCACATGCCGTGGTTGAAGGCCTTCATGACGCCGACCAGCGCCCGCTCGACGAGGGCGGCCTCGGCGCGCTCGACGAGCAGCTGCTCGTCCCCCTGGAGCAGGTAGGCGCGGGCCAGGGGCGCCGAGAGAGCCTGGCTCAAGCTCAAGGCAGCACCAACAGGGACTCGACGGCCTGATCCACGAGGCGCTCGGACAGCTCGTCGAAGGCCTGACGTCGGGCAGCCTCGAGCTGGGTCGGCGTGGCCCCGACGAAGGCCTGCGCGCCCTGGACCTGGACCGTGGAGGGCGGATCTGCGAGCAGGCTCAGCGTGAGCGTCAGCTGGGCCTCGCGAGCCTGGGTGCCCCCGCTGGCGAGCCCCACGACCTCGGCTCGATCCAGGCGCAGCAGCAGCTCGGGCCCATCCTGGGTGTCCAGGCGAGCCCCGCAGGCCTGAAGGAGGGCGCGGTTCAGGCTGACCTCGAGGCCCGGCTCGGCGAGCGCGAAGGACTCGACGCGCGGACGAGCGGCGGGCACCGTGCTCGGCGCGCGCCCTATGTGCCAGCTGCAGGCGATCAAACCGAGCACCGCGGTCACGCTTCCTCCGGTTGACACCCCATAGGCCGGCGAGGATGATTCGTCACCGCCCGAGGACCCCCATGTTCATAGCCGTACTCACCACGGCGAATGCCGCCGCTCCCCGGCTGCACGAGCTCGCCCAGCCCAACCCCATCTACCTGCTTCAGGAGGAGACCCTCGACGGGGAGGCGCCCACCGCGCCCGCCGCCGGTGACTCCGGCGAGCCCGAGCGCAAGCGGCCCTTCTTGATGGAGGTGAACTTCCGCGGTCGCTACATGACCGTGCCCGACTCCATCCTGGACATCTGGTACTTCAACGAGACCGACCAGAGCGGCACCCACCTGACCAGGCCCTCGATCCGCGCCTACTCGGCCGGCCTGGAGTGGGCCATCCGGAACGACGCCCAGATGGGCGCCTTCTACTTCGACTACTACGGCAACCTCATCGAGGGCGGCTACTGGGACGACGTCGAGGATCCGCCGGACTACCTGGACGGCGACTGGATGGCGCCGAGCAGCAACTTCGGCATCATCGCCGTCGGCGTCAACTACTACTACGACAT
>CALGIB010000708.1 GCA_937915955.1 uncultured Pseudomonadota bacterium | reverse complement strand
GGCAAGCCGGTCTACGAGCTCCTCGGCGGCACGGGCGGGCAGGTCAAGCTCTACGCCAGCACGGGCGAGATGCGCACGGGGGCCGAGCGGGTGCCCGAGGTGCAGGCGCGCATGGCCGAGGGCTTCGAGGCCGTGAAGCTGCGGGTGCATGCGGACACGCTGGAGGAGGACCTGGAGCAGATCCGAACCACACGGAGGGAGTGCGGGGACGAGCTCGTCCTGGGCGTGGACGCCAACCAGGGCTGGCGGGTCGCGGCCATCGCGGACTGCGCGCGCTGGGACTACGACAGGGCCCTGGCCTTCTGCAAGGAGGCGGAGTCGTTGAACTTCTCCTGGGTCGAGGAGCCCCTGCCCAACGACGCCTATGCGGACCTGGCCCGCCTCCGCGCGGCCACCGACGTGATGCTGGCCGGGGGCGAGCTCAACAACCAGGGCCTGCCCGAGTTCCGACACATGGTGGAGAAGGGTTGCCTGGACTGGTACCAGCCCGACGCCGTGATGGTGGGCGGCGTCGCCGAGACCTGGGCCATCGTCCAGGAGGTGCTGCGGGGCGGCGGGGCCTACTCGCCCCACACCTGGACCAACGGCATCGGGTTCGCGATCAACCTGCAGATCTTCGGAGCCACGGCGGGCCGGGACAAGAAGTACCTCGAGTACCCCCTGGATCCGCCGGGCTGGGTGCCCGAGGGCCGCGACGGGCTGCTGCTGGAGCCCTTTCACCACGACAAGGGCAAGCTGACCCTGCCCACGCTCCCGGGGCTGGGCTTCGAGATCGACCCCTCGCAGCTGAACCGCTTCGCCAAGCGGGTCTACACGGCGACCAAGTTGCGGGTGGCGATCTCGACCGTATTGGACCGGGGCCTGGCCGAGGCCAAGGCCCTGGGGGCGGTCCGTCAGGCCCGGCTCGACAAGCGCACCCAGGACCTGGACGCTGGCATCGCACGAGGCGAGGACCCGTTCCTGGGCCCCCTGCAGGAGCTGGCCGGCTCGTAGGAGGCGGCCGCAGGCCGTCCGACGACTGGACGAGTGCGTTCGCTTGGCAGGTCGCCGCGACCGCTCGGGGGGTGCGACCGGAGCCGCGGATCGGCGGAGGGACGCAAGGGGGGCAGCGCCCCCCTCCCCAAGTCCACTAGGCCACACCCGCCGGCTGCTTCCGACTGAACAGGGGCCTGCCCGGCTTGGACCGCGACGGCACATGCCGGTAGCCCTGGCCCGAGAATCGAACGATCTCGGAGGGATCCTCGACGCGGTGCTGGATGAACCAGCGCGCCATGCTGCCTCGGGCCTTCTTCGCCATGAAGCTGATGACCCGCTCCTTGCCGTCCTTGCGCTCCATGAACACCGGCGTGATCACCGGGCCCGCCAGTCCGGTCGGGACCACGGACTTGAAGTACTCGCTGCTGGCCAGGTTCAGGATCGTCCGGTCGGCGTGTCCTTCGGTGAGCTCGTTGACGCGTGGGGTGATGTGCTCCTTCCAGAAGGCGTAGAGGGTCTCGCCTCGCGGGTTGCTCAGCCGGGTGCCCATCTCCAGCCGGTAGGGCTGCATCAGGTCCAGCGGGCGCAGCAGCCCGTACAGCCCTGAGAGGATGGCGACGTGGTCCTGGGCCCAGCCCAGGTCCAGCTCGCTCAGGCTCTCAGCGCGCAGCCCCACGTAGGTGTCCCCTGCGAAGCTGTGCGCCGCTTGCACGGCGTTGTCCAGGTCGAAGGGCGTATCGAAGGCCTGGAAGCGGTCGTGGTTGAGCTCGGCCAGGGCGTCGCTGATGTGCATCAGGCGCTTGAGGTCCTCGGCGCTCAGGCCGCGCGCCGTCTCCATCAGGAGCTCCACCTGATCCAGCAGCGCCGGCTGCGTGAAGGTGGGGTGGGGACGATCCGGGAAGGGATGCAGCTTCTTGGCGGGCGAGAGGAGGACGAGCACAGGGGGATCTCCGGACGGCTTGGGCCCCCGGCTATCGCGAATTGCGGGATCCAACTCTTGACGTGGCAAGACTTTGATCGGATCGTCCCCCGGTCACCCCGGGTCACCGAGGGAGTCACGTGGGATTCTTCAACGAGGGTCCGGATCCACCTGGTCCGGGCCCTCTTCCCGTTTCGAGGCGTGCATGCTCTGGTTGTTGCTGGGCTGTGAGGTCCACCCCGTCCCCGCCGAGGACAGCGGGCCACCCGAGGCCGACGCGGACTCGGACTCCGACGCCGACGCTGACTCGGACCGTGAGCTGGTCTACGTCGCCTACTTCGTCGAGTGGGGGGTCTACGAACGGGCCTTCGGGGTCGCGGACATCCCACCCGAGGTCACCCACCTCAACTACGCCTTCGCCCAGGTGACTGACGGTCAGTGCGCCTTCAACGACTCCTGGGCGGCGCTCTACAAGGACGGCGGCAACATCCAGCAGCTCGAGGACCTGAAGGCCTCTCGCCCTGACCTGAAGACCCTGCTCAGCGTCGGCGGCTGGACCCTGTCCGAGCCCTTCAGCGAGCTGGCGGCCAGCGAGTCCGGGCGTCAGCTCTTCGCCGAGAGCTGCGTCGACTTCATGCTGCTGCACGGCTTCGACGGCCTGGACATCGACTGGGAGTACCCCGTCTCCGGCGGACTCGACGCCGGCCGCGCCGCCGACAAGGAGAACTACACGCTGCTGCTGCACCGTGTGCGCGACCAGCTGGATCTGGCGGGAGTCGGCCACCTCCTCACCATCGCGGCGCCGGCTGGCCCCACCACGATCGAGAACATGGACATCCCGGACCTCGCCGGGCCCCTGGACTGGATCAACCTGATGACCTACGACCTCCACGGGGGCTGGGAGTCCACCACCGGCCACAACGCGCCGCTCTACGCCAGCGACGGGCTGAGCGTCGACGACGCGGTGCAGGCCTACCTGGACGCCGGTGTACCCGCGGAGAAGCTGACCCTCGGGCTGCCCTACTACGGGCGCGGCTACGGCGGCGCCGAGGGGCTGGGGCAGCACTTCACGGGGCTGCCGGACGGCACCTGGGAGTCCGGCGTCTTCGACTACGAGGACCTGCGCGACCACTACGTCGGCGCGAGCGGCTGGACCCGCTACTGGGACGCCGACGCCGGCGTGCCCTACCTCGTCAGCGAGAGTCAGCGGGTCGTGATCAGCTACGACGACGCCGAGTCCATCCAGGGCAAGGTCGACTACGCGCGCGAGCGGGGGTTGCTGGGTGTGATGGCCTGGGAGCTCTCGGCCGAGGACGGGGACCTCAGCGCCCTGGTCAATCCGGACTGAAGAGCCGCTCGATCAGCAGGCGGTGGAAGTGATGCACAGCCCGCTCGTGCCTCGGGCTGTAGCGGCCCCGCCCGTAGAGGCGTGAGCGCAGCCCCTCCTGGCAGCGCAACACGACCTCGTGATCCTCCAGCTCTACCGTGTCGAGCGCCGCGCCCGGGCCGGTCTCTAGCAGCTCCGGCTGGATCACCCAGCGCGCATAGCGGATTCGTGTCCTGCCAACCCCCTGAGGTTGTACGACGTTCAGTGAAAGTCCCCAGTCGTACAGGTTGACCATCGTGTTCGGGAAGATCCAGTAATACAGCGCCGCGTCGCGCCCTTCGGCGTCCACGCCGACCTGCAGCGCGCCGGTGTCGAAGAGCTCGACTCGATAGGCGCCGAGGTCCAGCGCACCGCTCAGCGAGGGGTGCACGAAGGGGACGTGCAGGCCCTCCAGGTAGTTGTCGACATAGAGCGCCCAGTTCGCGTCCAGCTCGTAGTCCTGGACGCCGTCGAAGCGGGCGCCGCTCCAGTCGCGGGCGGACACGGCCTCGGAGAGCTCGGGCATCCGCGGCAGCGCGCCGAGCAGCTGGGTCCAGCGCAGGGGGCCTGTCCGGGCCAGCTCGGCCGGCCTCAAGTGATCGTCAGCACCGGGAAAGCCCAGGGCATCCTCGAAGCCCGTCGCGTGAGACAGCCGCCCCTCCTGGTCGAAGCGGCGGCCGTGGTACGGG
>CALGIB010000707.1 GCA_937915955.1 uncultured Pseudomonadota bacterium | reverse complement strand
GACCGGGGAGTCCATGGCCGGGGTGTCCACGACGCCCGCCTGAGGGGCCGGCGGCCGCAACAGCATCGGCACGCGCACCTGCTCCTGGTAGAGCTGATCGCCGTGGCCGTGTACGCCGTGCTCCCAGAAGGCCTCGCCGTGGTCGGCCACCACACCGAACCAGGGGCTGGCAGGCTCGACCATCGCCCAGAGCTCGCCGACCAGCTGATCGACGGCCAGCACCTCCTGCTCGTAGCGGGCCCGGTAGACGCGCTGGTCCAGCTCGGGCGAGCCGTCCTGGTGCTGCAGGTCGAAGCAGTCCCCCATGAGCTCGTAGCGCTCCAGGCTCAGGGGCGTGGCCGGCCCCTCGGTGGGCAGGAAGCGCGCCCGCAGCGGGCGAGGCGCCTGGTAGGGGCAGTGCGGCTCGAAGTAGTGCACGACCAGGAGCAGCGGTCGCCCGTCCCGACCGGTCTCCAGGAAGCGCTGCACCTGGCGGTTCAGCTGCCCTCCGGACAGCCCGGTGCTCGCCTGCCAGGTCTCGAAGCCCTGGTCCAGACCGTGGCCGGTGACGAAGGCCGCGTTGACCCCGAAGAAGGCGGTCTGGTAGCCGAGCCCGCTCAACGTCTCGGCCAGGGTCTCCACCTCGGAGGCCAGCTCCAGGCCGCGGTCGACCACGCCGTGCTCGGCCGGGGACAGACCCGTCAGCGTGCTGGTGACCGAGGGCAAGGTCCAGGGCGCCGGGGAGATCGCCTGGCCGAAGACCCAGGCCCCCACGGCCAGCTCCTCGAGCCTGGGCGAGGTGGGCTGCTCGTTCCCGAACAGCGAGAGGCGGTCGGCCCGCAGCGTGTCGATGCTGACCAGCACGAGGTCAGGGCGAGGCGAGGCGGGCGGCGCGGGCGCCGAGGGCTGCGAGCAGGCCGGCAGCAGCGCCAGGCCGCTCAGGACGAGCCAGGCCACCGCGAGCCTCGGCGCGGGCGCACGATCTGCCCCTTGGGTGCGTGCGCGGGGTCGGCGTGGGCCAGGCGTCCGTCGATCTCGGCGACGTGCTCGACCGGGGGCACCCGAGCGCCCAGGAAGCGCTCGCCGTGCTCGGCGAAGGCCTGGGGATCCCCGGTGCACAGCACGCGCAGGCGACCGGGTGGCTCCGCCGCAGTGACGAAGCCGGGGTGCCGAGCCAGCCACTCGACCAGGCGCCGGGCCAAGAAGGGCGCCGGGTCGAGCAGCCTCAGGCCGGGGCGAGCCCGCCCCAGGGCTCCGGCCAGGTAGGGATAGTGCGTGCAGCCGAGGAGCAGGGCCTCGACGGGCGGCATCCGGTCCAGGTACCGGCGGACGCAGAGCTCGGCGATCTCGCTGTCCTCCCAGCCCTCCTCGACCACCCCGGCCAGCAGGGGCGCGGCCTGCTGGAGGACCTGGACGGTGGGGTCGAGCTTGTGGATCTCGGCGACGTAGGTCCCGCTGGACACCGTGCGAGAGGTGGCCAGGATGCCGACCCGGGCCGCCCCGATGGACACCGCCAGCTCGGCCCCGGGGATGGTCACGCCCAGGACGCGACGCCCCGAGCCCGGCCCGCAGTAGCGCTGCTGAAGGTGCCGCAGACAGACGCAGCTGACCGTGTTGCAGGCCACGACGACCAGCCCGCAGCCCTCCTCGAAGAGCCGCTCGACGGCCTGCTCGGCGAAGTCCAGCAGCGTGTGCGCGTCGCGGCCGCCGTAGGGCGCCCGGCCCGAGTCGCCGAGGTAGACGAAGTCGTGCTCGGGGAGCGCCTCCACCAGGTGGCGCAGCACCGAGAGGCCACCGTAGCCCGAGTCGTAGACGCCGATCACGGTCCTAGAGGTAGCACGGCGCGTTACCAGCCCGCCCCCAACTGGACAGCTCTTGAACAGCTTCGACGAGCTCGGCCTCACCGAGCCCCTCCTCCGCGCGCTCGCGAGCTGCGGCTATACGACCCCGACGCCCATCCAGGAGCAGGCCATCCCCCCGCTGCTGGACGGCCGCGACCTCCTCGGCGGCGCCCAGACGGGCACGGGCAAGACCGCGGCCTTCGCCCTGCCCATCCTGCAGCACATGGCCGCGACCCCGACCCGGGGCCGCCGCACCATCCGCGCGCTGCTGCTGACCCCCACGCGCGAGCTCGCCGCCCAGATCGGCGAGAGCTTCGAGGCCTACGGGCGCTACCTGGACATGCGCCACCAGGTCGTCTTCGGCGGCGTCAAGCAGCACAGCCAGGTCCGCGCGCTGGACAAGGGCATCGACATCCTCGTGGCCTGCCCCGGTCGCCTCCTGGACCTGCACGGCCAGGGGCTCGTCGACCTCTCGCACGTCGAGTACTTCGTCCTGGACGAGGCCGACCGCATGCTCGACATGGGCTTCATCCACGACGTGCGGCGTGTGCTCAAGCTGCTGCCCGGCCGCCGCCAGAACCTGCTGTTCTCGGCCACCATGCCCAGCAGCATCGTGAAGCTGGCCGGCAGCTTCCTGCACGATCCCGTGCACGTCGAGGTCAACCCACAGTCCAGCACGGTGGAGCGCATCGACCAGAGCGTGATGTTCGTAGAGAAGGCCAGCAAGCGGCGCCTGCTGTCCTGGATCATCCGCAAGGGCGAGGTCGAGCAGGCCATCGTGTTCACGCGCACCAAGCACGGCGCCAACCGCCTGGTCCAGGCGCTCGAGAAGGACGGCATCGACGCCCGGGCCATACACGGCAACAAGTCGCAGAGCGCCCGGACCAAGGCGCTGGACGGGTTCCGCGACGGCTCGCTGGCCATCCTGGTCGCCACCGACGTGGCCAGCCGGGGCATCGACGTCGAGGGCGTCAGCCACGTCTTCAACTACGACCTGCCCAACGAGCCCGAGAGCTACGTGCACCGCATCGGCCGCACCGGTCGCGCAGGTCGGACCGGCATCG
>CALGIB010000706.1 GCA_937915955.1 uncultured Pseudomonadota bacterium | reverse complement strand
GGCTGGCGGCGGCTACGGTGGACGCAGCGCCGGCGGATTTGGCGGCGGTGGCGGCTACGGCGCGCCCCCGGTCGAGCCCCCCTCGGACGACGCCAACCCCTACGGGGAGGGCGGCAAGCGCGAGGGCGAGCGCCGTCGCAAGGACGCGGCTCGCGCCCAGAAGAAGGGCAGCAAGAGCAAGAAGCGGCGCAAGGATCAGGTCGACGACGGCGGCTGGGACAGCGGCGGAGACTGGGAGTGATCGCCCGCGACAAGGTCGTGTGGATGAGCTTCACGCTGCGCGACGACGACGGCCTCGTCCTGGACTCCAGTGAAGGGCGCGAGCCCCTGGCCTACCTGCACGGTCACCACAACATCGTGCCGGGTCTCGAGAAGGCCCTGGAAGGCCAGGCCGTAGGCGCCTCCCTGATCGCCAAGGTCGCCGCCGAGGAGGGCTTCGGTCCCCGCGACGGCGATCCGGTCGAGGTCCCGCGCGAGGCCTTCCCGCCGGACGCGGACATCCACGTCGGCGCGGCCTTCCACGCCCAGGACGACAACGGCGAGGTCGGCGTGCTCTGGGTCGTCGACGTCAGCGACAACATCGTGGTCGTCGACCGGAACCACCCGCTGGCCGGCGTGAACCTGAACTTCGACGTCGAGATCCTCGGCGTGCGCGACGCCACCGCGGACGAGCTGCGCCACGGCCACCCGCACGGCATCGACGGCACCGAGACCCACGGCCACAGCCACGGGCACGAGTAGCCTCTCGGGGCTCAGTCCCCGAAGGCGTCTGCCGAGTGGGTCTCGACGGACCCGTCGCCGGTGAACGTGAGCAGGCCCGCCTCGTAGGTCTGCCCGCGGATCTCCAGCGCTTCGTAGAAGACCAGCGACAGGAGGCTGCCGTCGTCACGAAGCTCGACGTCCGAGTTGCGCGGGGCCGGCACGCCCGCGAAGGCCTGCGTCCTGGACAGGGTGCAGCGCTTCACGCGCCCGTTGGGGTGCAGGAGCACCTTGGACAGGCAGGGCACGCCCTCGATCAGCCGGCTCTCGGCCGGCGGGACCAGGTCTCCGAAGTTCAGGTTCGCCACCGAGCCGTCGCTGTAGAAGCCGGGCTCGCTGCCTCGGGACATCGCGTAGCCCCCCAGGGTGGCCGGCAGCGACAGGGTGCAGCTGAAGCGGTCCTCGCTCATCGTCACTGGGCCCGCCTTGCAGGGGATGCCCGCGACCACCCGGTCCAGGGTCAGGCGCCCCACCAGGCCGACGGTCTCGCCGGAGAGCTCGTTGACCAGCGGCGCGAGCTCGGCCACGGTGCCCGGCTCGAGCGCGCCGAAGGGCGGAGGCAGCTCCGCTTCGGGCTGCTCCTCGACGGGGATGGCGAGCGCGTCGTCGACCTCGATGGGATCCGCCTCGGGCTCCGTGACGGGCTCGGGCGCCTCGACGGAGGGCTCGTTGCGCGCCTCGGAGGGAGGGGGCAGGGACTCGAGGCTGCAGGCGAGGAGGAAGACCATGCGCACAGGCTACCGGCGTTAGGGGCCCTGGTGGTGAAGCACTGGAGCGAAGCGCTGGCCCGTTGCTGGCGGAACAAGGGTCCGCTGCTGCTGCTCTGCCTGCTGCTGTGGGTCCCCACCGAGGTGCTGGCCAGCCAGGCCTGGACCCTGTTCGAGAGCGAGCGCGTGGCCATGGTGGCCAGCTCGTTGGTCTACGCCCTGGGCACCGCCGCGAGCAGCGCGGCCTTCGTGCACGTCTTCGCCAGCGAGGCCTCCGGGCGGCCCGCTGGCCCCGGGGACGCCCTGCGAGTCGGACTCCGTCGCACCCCGGCGGTCTTCCTGACGGGGCTGCTCACCAGCCTGGTGATCACCGTCGGGTTGCTGCTGGTGGTGCCCGCCCTCATCGCGGCGGTCTGGTTCTCGCTGACCACCGTGGTCATCGTCGTCGAGGGCCGCTCGGGCTGGGCGGCGATGCGGCGGAGTCGGGCGCTGGTCCGCGGTCGCCCCTGGCGGCTCTTGGGTGTCGTGGCGCTCTTGTGGGTGGCCCCGATAGCCGTCGAGACCCTGGTCGCTCTGGCCTCGGCCGGCCTCGACGTCCCCGTCCTCTGGGCGGACCTGGGCACGGGCTGGTTCATCGTCCTGCTGCAGAGCCCGGTGCACGCCGCGCTCTTCGGCTTCTACCTGGAGGCGCGCCGTGACGACGCCATTGACTGAGTCCATCGCGGCAGCGCTGGCTCGCCGCGACGAGCTGTCCCGCCAGCTGCTGGTCGAGGGCACCGACGCCTACCGGATCTTCCACGGCGTCGCCGAGGGCCGCCCGGGCCTGACCGTGGACCGCTACGGAGACCACGCCCTGGTCCAGACCTCGCGGGAGCCGCTGACCGAGGCGGAGCTGGCCGCGCTGGGCGATCAGCTGCGCTGGCCGCTGGTCTGGCGGCATCGAGGTCCCCGGCCGCTGGGCGCTCGGGAGCCGCTGGCCCCGAGCCCCTTCTCGGAGCTCGGCGTGTCCTACTCGGCCCCGCTGGTGCACCGAGGTCAGGACCCCTGGCTGTTCCTGGACTTCCGGGCCGGCCGGCGCTGGATCCAGGCCCACGCAGCCGGCAAGCGGGTGCTGAACCTGTTCAGCTACACCGGCGCGAGCGGGCTGGTGGCCGCGACCGCGGGCGCGACCGAGGTCCTGAACGTGGACCACGGCGGCTGGCCGCTGAAGGCCGCCCAGGACCTCGCGCTCCTCAACGGGGTCACGGTCGAGACGCTCAGGAGCGACCACTTCCTGGCCGTGCGCCAGCTCGCTGGCCTGAAGATCCGGGGCCGCGCGGTGCGCAAGGGCTTCGAGCGCATCGAGCAGCGGCGCTTCGATCTGGTGGTGCTGGATCCGCCGACCTTCACCAAGGGGCCCTTCGGGGCGGTGGACATCGTGCGCGACTACGCCGGGCTGCTCAAGCCGGCGCTGCTCTGCCTTGCCCGGGACGGGGTCTGCCTGGCGACCAACCACTCGGCCAAGGTCGAGCTCGAGGAGTGGACGGACCAGCTCGAGCGCTGCGCCAGCAAGGCCGGCCGGCCGCTGACCGGCCTGGAGATCCTGAGCCCCGAGGCGGACTTCCCCTCGACCGACGGCAAGCCGCCCCTCAAGATCGCGGTGCTGCGGGTCTGAGCGGCCCGCTCAGGGCAGCTCCACCACGTACAGCGCGCCCGCGTGCAGCCCACCCTGGTGGCTCAGGGGCGCGCCGACCAGCAGGGTCTCGCCGTCGGTCTCGAGGACCTCGCCGAGGTGTCCTCCGGGCAGGTGCGTCTCGCCGACGACCAGGCCCCAGGGCGGCCACTCCAGGCCCTCGTCCCAGCGCATCAGGTAGACGCCGCCGGCCAGGCTGACCCCGCCGACGTCGCCCATCGGCGCGCCGACCGCGACCATCCCGGCCACGAAGGCCACGTCCTCGCCGAGGTAGCTGCCGGCCACCTCGCCGACGACGCCGTGGCGGCCCTTCAGCCCCTCTTCGGGCAGCAGGGGCCGGCGCTCGCTCTGCTCGATCCCGGGCAGGGACTCGGGCAGCTCGTGTCGGTCCAGGCCGGCCAGGTAGGTGCCCGGGCTGACCCAGACCGCGCCCACCTCGCCGAAGGCCACGCGGTGCTTGGTGGCGCCGACGATCAGCTCGGCCAGGCCGTCCCCGTCCAGATCGCCGGCGGCCAGGGCCGAGCCGCCCTCGCTGCCGACCATGTCCACGGTGAGCGTGCTCATGCCCCCGTCGCAGCCCCACCAGATCCGCACCGCGCCCTGGTTGTAATAGTCCTGGTGGACCTCCTCTCCCGTGGCGCCGAAGGCCGCCTCGTCGCAGCCGTCGCCGTCCAGGTCGGGGATGCCCACCACGCTGGCCCCCACCCGGTCGAAGTCGGTGCCGCCGTACAGCGTCGTGGCGTCGCAGATGACCAGCGCGCCGCCGCTGTCGCTGGAGCGACCCTCGAGCAGGGCGACGCCGCCCCGGTCGTCCCAGAGCGTGCTGCCGACCAGCAGCTCCTGGTCCCCGTCGCCGTCCAGGTCGAAGCCGCCCGCGATCTCCTCGACCTCGCCCGAGGACTCCGGGGCCCACCAGGCCCAGCTGGGGTCCTGGTCGAGCTTCGCGCCCCGACCTCGGTAGATCAGCACCGAGCCGGCGTAGCTGCGGTAGCCGTCGCACGCGCTGGGGTTGGCGAAGTCGCTCGAGGAGAAGCTCGTCGGTTGGCTGTCGCGGCGGTTGACGACCGCCAGGTCGGGCTTGCCGTCGCCGTCGAAGTCCGTGACCGCCATCGCGTAGCCGTAGCGGTCGCTGGCCGAGTAGCTGGGGTGGTCGCCGAAGAGGGTGCTGGTGGGCTCGCCCGTGCGCTCGCCCTCCCAGGCCATCACGACGCCGGCGTTGCCGCCCTGGCCGTCGACGCCGGCGTTGGGGATGCCGACGAGCAGCTCGTCCGTGCCGTCCCGGTCCATGTCGAAGAGCGCCGCGGTCTGGCCGATCAGGTGACCCGATGGTGAGCCAGGCAGGTCCAGGAGGCGGTGGGTGCCGGGCTCGTCCGGGTCCACGACGTGTACCGCGCCGACCTCGACCCCGTAGGTGTCGTCGTAGCCGGCCAGGGCCACGATCTGCCCATCGACCACGGCCAGGGCCTGCCCGAAGCGGATGCCCGAGGTGCCGCCGTCGAGGGTCCACTCGGGGTTGCCGGCGGGGTTGCTGCCGTCCCAGGCGTAGACCTGGCCCTCGGTGAGCTGACCGTCCTCGGCCCGGTGCGCGGCCACCACGATCTCGTCGTGCCCGTCGCCGTCCAGGTCGCCCAGGGCGACGTCTACCCCGAGGTAGTCCGAGCTCACGTCGCTGGTCACACCCCAGTCGGGCTCGCGGTCGCCCAGCGAGCCTCCGTACCAGAGCCAGGCGGCGCCGCCGTAGCTGGCCTCGGTGCTGTCCTCGTAGGCGCCGGCGAGCAGGTCCAGCGTGCCGTCGTCGTCCACGTCGCCGAGGGCCAGGTTGCGGCCGAGCGCCCCGCCCGAGGCGGTCCAGACGCCACTGGGGTCGCGCTCGACGAGCAGGTCGCTGTCGCCCTTGTAGACCAGGATGCGGCCGTCCCCGCCGTAGGCCTCCGGAGCCCCGGCGATCAGCTCGCAGAGCCCATCGCCGTCCAGGTCGCCGGCCGCGAGCGCCGCGCCCAGCTCCATGCCGGCCTCGGCCTGGAAGCCCCCGGCGCCGTCGGGCTCGACGCCCCAGAGCTGCACCTCGGCCCGGTCGCTGAAGCCGCTCGAGCTGCCCTTGAACAGGTAGACGCCGCCCTGGTCGTCGGCGGGGTCCGCCACCGCCACGTCGGAGGCCTCGCGGGCCCCGACCGCGACGTCGACGTAGCCGTCGCCGTCGAAGTCGCAGGTCGCCAGCGCGCTGCCGAAGCGCCCGTACTCCAGCTCCCCGCGCAGGGTCCGGCTGGCCTCCTCCGAGAAGCTGCCGTCGGCCTGGCCCAGGTGGATCTCGACGACGCCGCTGTTGGTGCTGACGAAGTACGTGCGGTCCGCGCCGATCAGCAGATCCGCCCGGCCGTCGCCGTCGACGTCCGCGACCGCGGCCGCCCGGCCCATGGTCTGCTGCACGTCGGTGCCGGACCAGACCTGGCTGACGGCGGCCTCGGGCCC
>CALGIB010000705.1 GCA_937915955.1 uncultured Pseudomonadota bacterium | reverse complement strand
CGAGTGCCCCAAGCTGCTGTGGCAGCACTACGAGGGCGTGCCCCTGGCACTGGTCGGCACCATCGGCGCGGCCGACGGCGGGCTGGACATCACGGTCGGCTTCCACCAGCCGGGCGAGGGCAGCGCGATCGCCTCGTACAACGAGGAGGTCTGGGCCGGCGGCGAGTTCGGCTACACGGCCGAGGTCGCGGACAAGACCGTCGACATCCTAAAGCTGCTGTCGATGTTCGAGGACAGGCCGCCGATCGTGGAGCTCGAGGCCGCGCCCGGCGAGGAGCTGCCCCTCGTGGAGCCGGACCCCGACCCGGAGCCGGACCCCGAGCCCGATCCGGTGGTCGATCCCGATCCGGTGGACCCCACCGACGGCCCCTTCATCGACGACCCGGTCGAGCGCCGCGACATGGGCATCAACAAGCGCAACTACGAGCTCTACAAGAGCTCCTCGATGGACCAGGACGCCTGGCTGCGCGACCGCCGCGTGCGCTCCGGGAGCTTCTTCGTCGAGCTCACGGGAGGCCTGGTCCTGGGCTCCACCGACCGCAGCTACACGGTCGAGATCGTGCTCGACGAGGAGGCCGACGACTCCTTCACCGAGTACGACCGCTACGAGGAGGACGTGCTCGTCTCCGGGACCAGCGGCGGGGGCGGCCTGAACCTGGGCGTGAACCTGCACGGGCGCGCCGACGTCATGCTGCACGCCGGCCTCCAGTACGGCCGGAAGGACCTGGCCACCGGGTGGGAGCACTGGAACCAGGCGACCTTCGTCGAGGACTTCTCGGACGAGCCCCCACCGGCCGCCGCGGCGGTCGCGGTCATCGAGCCCCGCCTGCGCGTCTACCTGCTGCAGACGGGCATGGTGAAGCCCTACGTGCTCGGCGGCGTGGGCCTGCGCATCTACGACGCCTACCAGATCGAGGACACCGGCAGCGTCAGCTACCAGCCGGGCCGGCCGCCTCGCTACCCCCTCGTGGTCACGGCGGGTGGCGGCCTGATGTTCGACGTCAGCCCCGAGCTCTGTGTCTTCCTCGAGCCCATGTGGAGCCGCATGGTCTGGGGCCACGAGGCCCTCCGCAGCGTGCCCGACCGCATCGACAGCGCCCCGCTGGCCAGCGAGTCTGCGGCCTCGATGCTGCGCGTCAGCGCGGGCCTGGGCGTGAAGTTCTGATCGAGGGCTGGTCGCTCAGGACGACAGCGCCCGGTGGGCCAGCGAGGGCCAGATCTCGGCGGCCTCTCCGCTGAGGCGAGGCTGAACGGGCTCCTCGAGCAGCTCCGCCAGCTTGCGATCCGCGCTGCGCAGATCCTCGACGGCGACCCGGGCCAGCTGCAGGTGCAGCTTGGCGGCGGCGTCGCCCTGCGCCTTCCAGAGTGTGTGGAAGGTGGCCCGGTCGAGCACGGCGACCTCGCCCTCGTCCAGGGCTCGGAGCGAGGCCGTCCGGGGGCCCGGATCCACCAGCGAGGTCAGGCCCAGCACTCGCCCCGGCTGCACGTCGGCGAGGTGGATCTCGCCGCTGCTGCCGCGCTGGGTCAGCTCGAGCAGGCCCTCGAGGACCACCACCAGCGCGTTGCCATCCGAGCCCTCATGGAAGAGCACCTCACCGGGCTCGAAGCGGGCGCGGACGAAGACCTGGGCGATGGCCGCGGCCGTGCGCTCGTCCAGGCCGCGGAACAGGGTGCAGTCCCTCAGCTCGATCACAGGCCCTCCAGGCTGCGGGCTCGCTGACGGAGCCAGGCGGCGTCGGCCCCGGCCAGGGCGTCGCTGACCAGGGCGATGCGGGCGTCCGAGCGCCTGAGGCGGCGGCAGATGCGCTGGGTGAGGTAGCGCAGGAGGGCCTCGCCCGCGGGGCTGCGCGCCTCGAGCAGGCGCTGGAAGGCCCGGCGCTCGAGGAGCAGGAAGCTCGAGTCCTCGAGGGTGACGGCGCGGGCCGTGCGCGCGGCCGGCGAGATGACGGCCAGCTCCCCGAAGATGTCGCCGGCGTGGGCGCGGTCCAGCTCGATGGGTTGTTCGCCGGGACAGGTGGTCAGGGAGACCGAGCCCGAGACCAGGATCCACATCGCGTCGCCGGAGTCGCCCTGACGGAAGAGCGTGGTGCCTGCGGGGGCCTCCTTGTAGGGGAGGGCCTGCAGCAGGCCGCGGCGATGAGCGAGGGGGGCGCCGTCCATCAGAGGGCCCGTCAGCAGCGCCTCGGGCAGGCTCGAGGGGCCGCTGTTGTCGGTCGATGACATCGCCTGGAGCCTAGCACGGGCCGGCTCGGGACGGGACCTCCCTCGGACCTCGAAATCACCTTCAGGTTGCTCTTGACACGTCCACAGTGACGGGGGAGACTCCTGTCCCGCCAGCGTCCTCCGAGGTCCCACCGATGCGCACCGACAAGTACCGCCCCAACCAGCCTCCCTACCTCCTCTACGGCCTGCTCGGCCTGTCCATCGCCATGAACGTGCTGCTCGCGGCGCGCCTGCTCGGCGGAGGAGACGAGGACACGCTCGAGGACGTGGCGGCGCTCGAGGAGCCCGTCGCCGAGCCCAGCGTCCCGGGCGAGGCCCAGGCGCTCACGGCGGACGTGCCGGTCGTGGAGATGGCGGCCAGCGCGGCGGCCGCCGAGGGCTGGCAGGTGGTCCACGGGACCGTGACCCACTCGCTGGCGCGGACCTTCCAGGGCGTCGACGAGGACGACGGCGACGCGGTGGGCGCGGTGTTCTCGCGCCTCTTCATGTGGGATCTGGACCTCCGCCGCGATCTTCAGAAGGGCGACGAGATCTGGGCCGTGTACCGCGTGGACAGCGACGGCGCGGTCGACATGCCCGTGGCCTGGTACCGCAGCAACAAGCTGGGCGCGACGATGAAGGCCTACCGGCACCAGGCCGCCGACGACGCCTTCGCCAGCTACTGGTACGCCGACGGGACCGAGGTCCCGCTGCGCATGGCGGCGAGCCCGATCGACGACTACGAGCAGATCACCTCGCTGCTGAAGGACCGGCCCAGCCACAAGGGCATGGACTTCAAGGCGCCGGTCGGCACGCCGGTGGTCAGCCCCAAGGCGGGCACGGTCACCCGCGTGAACTGGAACCACAGCAACAACGGAAACTGCGTCGAGGTGCGCTTCGCGGACGGAACGCTGGCCAAGTTCCTGCACCTGGACGCGCTGGACGTGCAGGAGGGTCAGCACGTCAAGAGCGGTCAGCGCCTCGCGGCCAGCGGCAACACCGGTCACTCGACCGCGCCCCACCTGCACTACCAGCTGAACAAGGGCGAGAAGGTCCTGGACCCGCTCGAGTACCACGACACCCTGCGTCGCAAGCTGGACAGCGCCTCGGCGCAGAGCTTCGAGGTCACGAAGGCCCGCTACGACACGATGCTCGCGACCGAGATCGCCTCGCTCTGAGGGCGGCCGGCCCGCGCTGCCCGCCCGGGCGCCCCGATCAGGTCTCGAGCCGCAGCGTGGGGGTGTCCGCGGGCTGCAGGATCTTCCTGAGCAGCACCTGATCCCGGTGGTTGCCGTACTCGTCGGGGAGCTGAGCGGCGACGCTGAAGCCGAAGCGGTCCTCGTAGATGCGGATGCCGTGGTGGTTGCTGGCGTCCACGTGCAGGACCACGCTGCGGATGCCGCTGCGCGCCAGAGCGTCGCAGACCTGCTGGACGAAGCTGGTGCCCAGCCCGCGACCGCGCCAGCCGGGGCGGATCGAGATGGTGAACAGCACCGCCTCGGACGGGCGCTCCCAGCTGCGGATGCACTGGCAGGTCCCGATGGGCACCTCGTCCGCCAGCAGCAGGAAGGTGCGCCCGTAGCGCAGCATCAGGCCCGCGGTGTAGCGGCTGAACGTCTGCTCGCTCCAGGTCATCAGGTCGATGTCGACGACCGTCTTGATGAGCGCGGAGTCATGCTGGGTCACCTCCACCGTTCGGAGTCGATGTACCTGACCGTCCCGTCCAGCGACGCTGTAGTCCAAGGGGGCTCCGAAGCGAGGTGAGGTCAAGGTGTCACATCCGAGGAATCGGATGTCAAAGCGGATGCCGTGATCACGTTAAGCGCTCCGCCGACCCGGAGGCTTTCGATGCGCATTCAACCCGCTGAGCTGCAGGCCTGGGCCGACCACAGACGGGCCGTCCTGGACCGCCTCGAGCCGGGCCAGGCGATGCTCCTGTTTGGTGCGCATCACCACCTCCGGAACGGTGACGCGGAGTACCGCTACCGCCAGGTCAGTGACCTGCTCTACGTCAGTGGTTGGGAGGATCCCGAGGTTGCAGTCTTGCTCCGGCCCGACGGAGACCGGCGCTTCCAGATGTGGGTGCAGCCCAAGGACCCGGAGCGCGAGGTCTGGACCGGCGTCCGCGAGGGCACCGAGGGCGCCGTCGAGCGCTACGGCGCGGACCACGCCAGCCCCTGGGGCCAGCTCGAGGCCGAGCTCGGGGAGCAGCTGCTGGGCGTGCACACGCTGTACTACGCGGCGGCTCGCGACCCTCAGCAGGACGCCCTGGTCATGCGGGCCATCGCGGGCGTCCGACGCAAGGCCGAGCGCGAGCTGTTCGTGCCGGTGCCCAGCGCCTTCGTCGACCCTGGTCGCGTCCTGCACGAGCTGCGGCTGAGCAAGACCGAGCACGAGCTGTCCCTGCTCCGCGAGGCCGCCCGAATCACCTCGCAGGCCCACGTCGCGGCCATGTCCGCGGCGAAGGACGGCGTGTTCGAGTACGAGCTCGAGGCCCTCATCGACTACCGCTTCCGCACCCTGGGCGGCAACGGTCCGGGCTACACGAGCATCGTCGGCGGAGGCGCCGGCGCCTGCATCCTGCACTACATCACCAACCGCGAGCCGCTGCGGGCGGGCGACCTGGTGCTGATCGACGCGGGCTGCGAGTACCGGAACTACACCGCGGACGTGACGCGCACCTTCCCCGTCGACGGCACCTTCACCGCGGCCCAGCGCGAGCTCTACCAGCTGGTGCTGGACGTCGAGGTCGCCTGCATCGAGAGCGTTCGGCCGGGCCTCTGCTTCTCCAGCCTGCACGAGCTGGCGGTGCGCCTGCTGACCGAGGGCATGGTCCGCCTGGGCCTGCTCGAGGGCGAGGTCGACCAGCTCATCGAGGACAAGGACTACCGCCGCTACTACATGCACGGCACCAGCCACTGGCTGGGCATGGACGTGCACGACGTGGGCGCCTACGTCGGCGAGGGCGAGTCGCGCCGGCTTCAGCCGGGCATGGTGTTCACGGTCGAGCCGGGGCTCTACGTGCCGCCCGACGACGAGCGGGCGCCGGAGCGGTTCCGAGGCATGGGCGTCCGGATCGAGGACGACATCCTGGTGACCCAGGACGGCTACGAGGTCCTGACGGCAGGGTGCCCGAAGACGATCGAGGACGTCGAGGCCGCCTGCAGGGGCTGAGGCGCGCCAGGCCCCAGCGGCTCAGCCGCCCAGGTGCACGCCCAGCCCGCCGCCGCCGGACCACACCTGCACGCCGCCGTCCAGCTCGTAGCGGGTCTCGCCCACGAGGTAGTAGCGCGGCGAGAGGTACAGGCGCGCCCCGACCCCGGCGCCGAGGGCGGCTCGCACCCGGTCCTGGGACTCGATGAGCCGCCCGACCCGCAGGTCACTGCTGGCGAAGGCGTGGGGTCG
>CALGIB010000704.1 GCA_937915955.1 uncultured Pseudomonadota bacterium | reverse complement strand
CCGGCGGGTCCTCGGGCCTGGCGGCGCTGCTGGGCCTGGGCCTGGCGCTGTTGGCCCGGCGACGCGCTCAGTAGGGGTCGCAGGCCCCGTCGCAGACCTGCTCGACCACGCCGGTCTCGAGGAAGGTGGCCAGCTGCAGACGCCCGGCGGCGCTGCTGAAGGGCCCGCCGTGCGTGTTCGTGTCGACGTCACAGGGGACCGCCTCGACCGGCTCCTCCACGCCCCAGTCGAACTCGACCAGGCCGCCTCCCTCGACCGGCGCCTCGAGGGGCTCGAGCCCCCAGACCTGGCGCGCCGAAGGCTGGACCAACGGCAGCCCGTAGGCGCGGCTCATCACGTGGGCGGAGAGCGTGGTGACCGCGGCGTCCCCGATGGCGGCCTGGACCAGGACGGGCTTGTCCTGCTGGTGGGCCCAGCCGGCGCTCTCGACGGGGTCCCAGAGCATCTGCATGCTGGCGATCAGCACGGAGATGTCGCGCCAGTCGTCGTACTTGATCTGGAAGAGCGCCAGGAAGGGCTGGAAGTTGTCCGAGCGCGTCAGGATCAGCGTGAACGGCATGCCCGGCACCGACAGGCCCGCGCGCTGCAGCGTGGGGCTCATGGCCACCTGGGCCCCGCCCAGGATGCCTCCCTGGGACACCCCGTAGAAGTACATCTGGTCCGGATCGCCCAGGGTGACGCCGTCCTCGACCAGCTCGTCCAGGAAGTCCCCGGCCATCATCTGCTGGGCCAGCAAGAACTCCAGGTGCCCCTGGTGCAGCCGATCCGGCACGATCGAGAAGCGCGTCATGTCCTGGGCCACCGCCAGCGTGATCTGGCTGATGTCGTCGGACTTCATGCCGGTCCAGCCGACCGCGTAGGTGACCCAGCCGTTGGCCTCGGCCAGGCTGTCGATGGCGCTGACCTCGGTGTAGTCGCCCAGCACGCCGTGGCCGAACTGCACCATCGGGCCCGGGCGGGGGTCCTCGATCAGGCTGCACGGCACGCGCACGACGAAGGGCACAGCGGCGGCGCCGTTCTGCGCGGGCAGGCCGTCTGCGTCCCGGCTCAGCAGGCTGCCCGGCTCCCAGCTGTCCAGGTACAGCGGCGCCTGCATGTGGCCGTCGAAGACCCGAGGGCAGCCCTCGCTCACGCCCTCGATCGTGTAGGTCGCGCCGGTCGCGAGCCCCTCGTCGCGGACCTGCTTCATCGAGTCCAGGCTGTCCTCGCTGACGGTCACGAAGTCCCAGGCCAGCAGCAGCTCCTCGCGCTGAAAGCCCTCGCCCTGCAGCGCCGGGAAGATCAGGTCCTCGTAGTGGGCGCGCTGGCGCTCCAGGTCGGCCTCGCCCTCGAGCCCGTCGCGCAGCGCCGCGAAGCCCTCGGGCGCGTCCCCACCCAGGCCCCGGATGCCCACCACGTGGCGGTGGCCGTGCTCCATCGGGGCCACCGGCCGCAGGGTCAGCAGCCGCTCGCCCTCGGGGGCCTGGACCTCGCGCTCCACGAAGTGCGGCACGCGCTGCCCGGTCTCGAGGTCCAGGACGACGGTCGTCACGTCCTCGTCCAGGTAGGCGCCCAGGTCGGCGTGGGAGAGGGCCAGGGACACGTCCGCGTCTGGCAGGTGAGCCAGCATCGCGCCCAGGATGGGGAAGCCGTCCAGCTCGTTGAAGCGGTCGGGCTGGATGGGCACGTCGTCGATGTTCACGGGCAGCGAGGTCGGCCCAAAGTCCACCCGGTAGCCGCTGCCGGTGTCCGCCTCGGCCAGGTAGAAGCTCGACGGAAAGGGCAGCGCGCACTGGCCCGGGTCGACCGGGTTGCAGTCGCCGCGAGGGGCCGCGGGCTCGGGCTCGACGGCGCAGGACAGGAGCAGGGTCAGCAGCATGCGCGAACGCTATCCCCGGCTCAGCTGCCCTGCAGAGCCCGAAGCACCTCTTCCATGACGATGGCCTCGACCCCGGGCGGGGGAGCCTCGGAGCTCACCCGCACCACCGAGAAGTCCGCCTTGGGTCCGATGCCCGTGGGGCTGGGGGCGCTGCAGCCGTCGCAGCCCATGCACACCTCGGGCAGCCCGGCGTCCAGCTCGTCGGCCCTGGCCACCGCAGCCGGGGGGCCGCCGTAGCGCTTGAGCCCCATCGAGCGAAGCTTGACGGCCTCGGCCGGAGGCAGCTTCTTCACGAAGCCCAGGTCCCGAGCGGTCTTGGTGATGAGCGCCGTGTGCTCCAGCGTCTCGAGCTTGCAGAACGCGTCCATCAGGTTGTTGCCCAGGCAGACCGCGCCGTGGCGGTCCATCAGGATGGCGTCGTGCTCGACGATGTAGGGCCGGATCTTCTCGGCCAGGTCCTGGGTGCCGGTGGTCTCGTACTCGACGGTGGGCACCGAGCCGAGCGTCAGCACGACCTCGGGCAGGACGCAGTGGGCCAGCGACTGGTTGGCGATCGTGAAGGCGATCGACAGCGGCGGGTGGGCGTGGATCACGGCCATGCAGTCAGGCCGCGCCTCGTAGCAGGCGATGTGCATCGCCATCTCGCTGGTCGGGTTGCCTTTGCCGCGCAGCTTGCGGCCCCTGGGGTCGATCACGACCAGGTGCTCGTCGTCCAGGAAGCCCTTGTGGCAGCCGGCCTGGGTGCAGAGGATGTTGCCGTCCGCCATGCGAGCCGACAGGTTGCCGTCCATCGCCACCAGCAGGTGACGCTCGTAGCAGAGGCGCCCGAACTGGACGATCTGACGGCGAAGCTCGCGCTCTCGAATCATGGCCACCTACTCGGGCTGGCCCAGGCGGGCGGCCAGCTTCAGCATGGCCTCGTTACCACGGTTCACCCGTGACAGCTGCTGGCCCAGGCTGCGGATCCAGCTGCGAAGCAGCCGTCCAGCGGTGGGATGGCCAGCCCGCAGCATGGCCTCGAGCTCCGGTCGAGGCAGCAGCAGGCAGCGCGAATCGCGGGCCGCGCGCACGCTCGCGGTGGCCCCCCGCTCGTCGATCGCGTCCACCACACCGATCCACTCCCCCGGCGGCACCCGCGTGGTGACGCTGCCCGTGCTCTCGTCGCGCTGCACCTCGAGCGCGCCGTCGAGCAGCAGCAGCACCACGGGGGTCCGCCGGCCCTGCTCGATGAGCACCTCACCGGCCAGCACCACCCGATCCTCGGCCATCTCGATCACGATCTGCAGGTCCTCGACCAGCAGGCCCTGGAGCGCGTCCAGGGCGGCGAGCTCGGAGACCCTCACTCGACCTCCCACCCGGTCTGGGCCTGCAGCTGACCGCCCAGCCCCCGGCGAGCGATCCCGGGCGCCATCGCCGAGCTGTCGGCCACCGCCTCGCGGAACCGGGCGGCCAGGGTTCGACCGATGGACCGCAGCAGCCCCGGCGCCAGCGGATCCCCGGCGTCCAGCAGGTCCTCGAAGGCCGCAGCGGAGAGCTGCCAGACCTTCGCCGGCCCCGCGCTGCGAACGTCCGCGGTGCGCGGCGCCGAGCTCGCCAGCCCCAGCTCGCCCACGCTCTGGCCCGGCCCCAGCTCGGCCAGCGTCATGCCCTCGCCCGGAGCGAGCACCTCGAGCCTGCCCTCCAGCACCACGAAGAAGCCATCGGCCGCATCCCCCGCCTGGATCAAGAAGGCGCCAGCCGGCAAGACACGGACACGACCCGCCGTCAGCAGGCGCTCGAGCGCGTCCGGCTCCAGCTCCGCCAGCATGGGCGCCCCCTTCAGGAGATTTCGCGTCTCGGTCTTCACTCGCGCTCGGCCTTTCGCCTCCGAGCCAGCAGGTCAGCCATCGCCTGCTTCGCCGGCTTGTCCTCGTAGAGTATGCGGTAGATCTCACCGGTGATGGGCATGTCGATGTCCATTCGGCTCGCCAGGTTGTAGGCAGACTTCGTCGTCATGACCCCCTCGGCCACCTGGCCCAGCTCCGCGATGGCCTCCTGCAGCGTGCGGCCCTGGCCGAGAGCCAGCCCGACGCGCCGATTTCGGGACAGGTCGCCGGTGCACGTCAGCACCAGATCGCCCATGCCCGCCAAGCCCGCGAAGGTCAACGGATCGGCTCCCTTGGCGACTCCGAGCCGGGTGATCTCGGCCAGGCCGCGGGTGATGATGGCGGCGCGCGCGTTCAGCCCCAGGCCCATGCCGTCGCTGATGCCGCAGGCGATGGCCATGACGTTCTTGACGGCCGCGGCCACCTCGACGCCCACCATGTCGTCGGAGTGGTAGACGCGGAAGTTGCTCCCGTGGAAGGCAGAGGCGACCCGGTGCGTGGCGATCTCGTCGTGCCCGGCCACGACCACGGCGGTGGGCAGGTCCTCGGCGACCTCGGCCGCGAAGCTGGGCCCCGACAGCACACAGATGCGGTCGTGCAGCGGTCGGGGCAGGACCTGACGCAGGATCTCCGAGGGCGTGTTGTAGGTGCCCATCTCGACGCCCTTGGCCGCCGAGCAGACGATGGCGGCGCTGTCCACGAGCTCCGAGGCCCGCGCGAACACCTCGCGCATCGACTGGCTGGGGACCACCGCGACCACGAGCCGCTTCTGGTACAGCGCCAGGACCAGATCCGCGGTGACCGTGACCGCCTCGGGCAGCGTCAGGCCCGGGAGGTAGTCCTCGTTGTGTCGGCTGGCCTGGGTTCGGGCCGCGCGCTCGGGCCGGTGGTCCCAGAGCGTGACCTCGTGCCCGAGGCGCCCCAGCTGCATCGCCAGACAGGTGCCGAAGCTGCCCGCTCCGATCACCGCGCACTGCATGCTCACTCAGCCCTCCTGGAAGTCTTCGAAGTAGTCCACGCGGCGCATGTCGAAGCTGGCCGGGCGGGTCCTGGGCCGCGCCCACTCGCGCAGCTCCTTGAGGCGGTCGTCCATCGTCACCGCCAGCGGCACCGTGTCCCGGATGACCCGCAGCAGGTCCCGGTTGTTCAGCGCGCGGTCCTCGGCGAAGGCGTTGAACAGGCCCTCGATGACGACCTGCTCGAGCTCCGCGCCCGAGTACTTCTCGGTCTCCTCGGCGCACTGGAACAGGTCGAAGTCCTCTGGGGCGCGGTCCCGGAGCTTCAGGTGCAGGTCCAGGATGCTCAGGCGCTCGTGCACGGTGGGCAGATCGACGAAGAAGATCTCGTCGAAGCGCCCCTTTCGCAGCAGCTCGGGGGGCAGGCTGCGGACCTCGTTGGCGGTGGCGACGACGAAGACCGGCTTGTCCTTCTCCTGCATCCAGGTCAGGAACGTGCCGAAGCTGCTGCCGCCCGCCTGGTCCCCGAGGAAGCCCTTCTCCAGCTCGTCGATCCACAGCACGCAGGGTGAGATCGACTCGGCGATGCGGATGGCGTCCCGGAGGCTCTCCTCGACCCCCGAGCCGAAGCCCGAGAACAGCGCGCCCACGTCCAGGCGCAGCAGGGGGATCTGGAACTCGCCGGCCACCGCCTTGGCCATCAGGGACTTTCCGCAGCCCTGCACGCCCAGCAGGAAGACACCCTTGGGCTCGGGCAGCCCGAACTCGCGGGCCCTGGGCGAGAAGGCCTTGCCTCGGCGGCCCAGCCACTCCTTGAGGTTCTCCAGCCCGCCGACGCTGTCCATGCCCGCCGGCATGTCCCAGAACTCGAGGAAGCGGGACTTGCGGATGGCCTGGCGCTTGGCCTCGATCAGGTCGACCAGGCGC
>CALGIB010000703.1 GCA_937915955.1 uncultured Pseudomonadota bacterium | reverse complement strand
CGGTGGTCTTGCGGGCCAGGGCCAGGGCGACGAGCCCGATCACCACGCCAGGTCCTGCTCGAAAGGGTCGTAGAGGTAGGTGCGTCCCCCCACCTTGCAGCGCAGCATGTCGGGGTCCCGGTGATGCCGCAGGATGCGCGCGGTGGCCATGAAGGTGCCCCGCGCCGGACCCTGCTGCTGCACCGCGAACATCGCGTAGCGGCTGCACGAGGGGTACATCGAGCAGCCCGCCCCGTCGGCCGGGGCCACCAGCAGCTGCCAGGCGCGCAGGGCCAGCCAGGCGGCGTTCCGAGCCGTGCCCACCCGCTCGGTCGAGCGCGAAGGGGTGGGGTCGGAGAGCTCGACGCAGTCGGGCATCTCGGCCAGCGCCAGCGCGACGAGGGCCAGGATCACAGGGCCATGACCTCGTCCAGGCGCTCGCCCAGCGCTACGGGCAGCCGCTCTCGGCCGTCCATGCAGGCCGCGATGCGCTCCTGGAGCTCGACGCTGCGCTCGTCCACGGCCTCGCCCTCGTAGATCGAGCAGGCCCCGGTGCTGGCGGCGACCTCGGTCATGCAGGACTCGGCGGCACGGACCAGGAAGCCCGTCGCGGCCAGCTCGCCGGCCGAGCGCTTCCACTCGGGCTGGCCCTCGGCCCGTCGCTCCACGGCCCGGGCGGCGTCGGTCCAGCGTCGAGACTGCCGCACGGCGGAGGCGCGGCTGATCGTGGCCTGGTTCGAGCAGCCCCCGACTCGCCCAAGCAAGGCAGGCAGGCTGTTCTCGAGCGCGCTCTGCTCCTCGAGCGCGCGCATGTGCAGGCTCAGCTCGGGCAGCTTGTCCCGGGGCGCCCAGGCCATCACCTGGTGGAAGGTCTCGCCCTCGCGCCAGGCCAGTCGCCACCAGACCTGCTCTCCCGAGACATAGACCCAGCGCGAGACGGGCTGGGTGCTGTCGGTGGGCCCCTGGTACAGCGTGTCGGTGACGTCCTTGGCCTTCATGCGCTGCATGGACAGCAGGAAGTCCGCGCTGACGAAGCCCTCCAGGTCCCCGACCTGGCGCACGGTCCGGGCCATGTCCCCCGAGGCCCGCTGGCGCCAGGGGTCGACGGGCTCCTCGCGCAGCACCAGGCCGATGTCCCGGGCGACGGCGGCCGCGGCGGTCTGGTCCGGCACCAGCCCGTCGAGTGAGCCGTCCTCGATCCAGGTCCAGCCCGAGGGCAGGCTGAGCTCAGCCCAGGCCAGGGCGACCAGGAGCAGCAAGCGGCGTCAGTAGTAGTAGGTGCTGAGGATGCAGCAGACACAGGCGAAGTACGCGCCCACGATCAGCACGGGGGTGGCGACGATGGCGATGGCCAGCGGCAGGACCCAGCGCTTGTTCTGATCCCACCAGTTGCGCCGCCGTCGGCGTCGATGTCCTCGGGCAGCTCGTCCTCGCTCAGGACCGGACGGTCCAACACCACCGCCTCCTGATCGGGCACGGCCGCCTCTTCGACCGCCTCGACCTCTTCTCCGCCGGGCTTCCAGGTGCTGCCCGCGACGTCTTCATCGTCCAGCATCGCGATGGGCTGCACCAGCGGAGCGAGGTCCTGGCTGGCGCGGGCGGGCGCGAAGCCGCCCAGGGTGGCGAGCATCAGCGCTGCGACCAGCATCGCCGTGTGGGCGAGGGCGGTGGCGAGGGTCTTCATGGGGGCCTCCGACGAGATCAGTAGTAGCCGTAGATAGCAAAACAGCAGCAACAGAGCACGGTCCCTGTGACCGCGGCCGCCGCGGCAAAGAGCAGGACCACGGCCACGATCAGGCGCTGGTCCTGCTCGCCGCTCTTCACCGGGGACGCCGGGGTAGCGGGCGCCTCCTCGGCTCGGAGCACCGGCGCGTCCGCGCTCAGCGGGGCGTCCGTCCGGTCGGTGAACGCCGCGCCCGCAGCGGGCTCGAGCATCGGCTCGAGGGTGCCGGCCCCGGCCATCGACAGCAGCAGCATCCACCTCATGCGTGGCACGTTAGCCTGGGGGCCAGGAGGATGGAGATGCGCACGCTCGCTATCGCTGGAAGTCTCGCAGCCCTGGTCGCCTGCGACGGCGTCTACAAGGACAGCGGCAACGTCGACTCCGGCCCCTGGGGCTGCTGCACCTACACCTGCAGCGACGCCGAGACCGCGGGCAGCTTCGTGAGCGCCAGCGACGGCGACTGCCAGTCCGCGGCCAGCACCTCCTGCAGCAGCGCCGGCGCCGAGGTCGACACGGTGGACTACCTGGACGATCAGGAGTGTGCCCGCTGAGCATGGTCCTGCTGGCGCTGGCCTGCGAGCAGGCGGTGGTGCCGCTGGACTCGGAGCCGCAGGTGCAGGAGTCGGGCGACAGCGAGCTGTCGTGCGAGGCGTCGATGGAGCTCTGCAACGGCCTGGATGACGACTGCGACGGTCAGGTCGACGAGGGCGACGCGGACGACGACGGCTACACGGTCTGCGAGGACTGTGACGAGGCCGACCCCTTCGTGAACCCCGGCGCGCCCGAGGCCTGCGACGGCCTGGACAACGACTGCTCGGGGGCGGCGGACGAGCCCTGGGACGAGGACGGCGACGGCCAGTCCCCCTGCGGCGGCGACTGCGACGAGGGCGACCCGGACCGCAGCGGCCACCTGCCCGAGGTCTGCGACGGCCTGGACAACGACTGCGATGACCTGGTCGACGAGGGCTTCGACGAGGACGGCGACGGCGTCAGCACCTGCTACGGCGACTGCGACGACGCCCAGGCGGCGGTCTACCCGGGCGCCGAGGAGATCTGCGACGGCCTGGACAACGACTGCGACGTCGACACCGACGCGGACGCGGACGCGGACGGTGACGGCGCGAGCATCTGCGACGGCGACTGCGACGACGCCCAGCCCCTGGCCGGCCCCGGTCAGGTCGAGGTCTGCGACGAGGTCGACAACGACTGCGACGGTCAGGTCGACGAGAGCATCGAGTGCTTCGAGTGCACCGAGGTCGACGGCTACCAGATCTGTCTGGCCGACCTGGATCAGGCCGAGGCCAGCGCTGCCTGCGAGGCGATCGGCGGCTACCTGGTGATCCTCGAGACCGCCGAGGAGGGCGTCACCCTGGGCACGGCCGTGAGCGCGCTGACCAGCGACAAGTTCTGGATCAGCCTGAACGACCGCGAGGAGGAGGACGTCTGGGTCTGGGGCGACGGGACACCGCTGGCCTACACCAGCCAGTGGTCCAGCGGCGAGCCCAACGACAGCGGGGGCGAGGACTGCGTCCACAGCAACTGGAACGGCGCCGGCAAGTGGAACGACATCGACTGCGGCACCGAGCAGCCCTTCGTCTGTGAGGGTGTGCCCGAGTAGGCCTACTCCGGGGTCCTGGCCGCGACCTCGGCCCGCACCTCGTCGGGCCAGGTCCGCAGCGTCGCCCGGATCTCCTCGATGTCGCTCAGCTGCTTGTCGACGTCGTCCTCGGCCCGGGGGTCCACGGCCACCCAGGCCTCGAGCAGCGCCACGCGCTCGTCGATCACGGCCTCGAGCCCCAGGCCGTCCATCAGGTCGGCGACCTCGAGCAGGTGCGCGTCGTAGCGGTCCGCGCAGCCCGGGTTCTCCAGGCAGAACTCGAACAGGTCGCCCTGGGCGTCGTAGGGGCCGAAGCGGTAGTCGCGGAAGGTCTGGTCGGTGCCCCAGGGCAGGATGCTCAGCTTGCCGGACAGGGGGTCCTCGTAGATGCGGTAGTTGTTCGAGGTCGTGTAGCCGTCCCAGTGCAGCGTCAGGACCTCTACCGCCATGTTCCTCAGCCACTCGTCCAGCTCGACGCGCCGCTCGAGCTCCAGGATGGCTGCGTCGTTGGCGCTGCCCTCGAGGACCTCGGCCACCGCCATCAGGCTGCTCCGGTCGTCGTCCACGCCCTGCTCGAAGTCGAAGTCCGCGACCTCGTCGACGTCCAGGTCCGTGCCGTAGGCGCCCTCCCACATGCGGCCGTTGGGGTCGGGGTACCAGCGGCCCAGCAGGGTCCGGTCGACGCTCTCGATGACCGCGTAGAGGCCGTAGTCCTCCTCGTTGACCCGCAGCCAGGTCCAGCTGGTGCGCGGCGCCGGCACGTCCGCGGCGCGGTAGAGCATGTAGGCCAGGTGCTCGGCCAGGTAGCTGGGGTCCTGGACCATGTTGTTGAACGTCAGCTTCTTCTGGCCGTAGAGCGAGTGGGGCGCGAGGTGGTTCAGGTCCACCTTCCACGCGGCCTTCTTGTCCAGGCTGCGCTTGCTGCCGAGCTGCCCCTTCAGGCGCACGCCGACCTCGGGGAACCAGGCCGCCCCGTGGGCCAGCGCGGCGGGCACCAGGGTGTCGCGGTCCTCGGCCAGATCCGCCAGGGCCTGCTGGGAGACCGTCAGCTGGAAGCGGTGCACGGTGGGCTGGAAGAGCGCGTCGCTGACGTCGATGCTGTCGCTGGGGCGGCTGCCGTTGGTCCAGCCCGGCGTGGGTCGAGCGGTGACCGCCCAGCCGCCCCCGTCCGGGAATCGGCCCCAGGCCTGGTCGGGCTGCAGCTGGCCGGTGGCCAGGCGGTCGATCACCCAGCCGTCCAGGACCAGCTCCAGCCTCTCACCCTCGCGAGCCAGGTCGAAGTCCAGCTCCGAGGTGAAGACCAGCCGCTGCTCGCCGGGGCCCAGCAGTCCGCCGAGGGCGCTGGCCTCGCCGCCCTCGACGCGCAGCGAAGCGCGGGACAGGTCCAGGACCTGGGAGCTGGCGTTGTGCAGCTCGACCCAGTCGGGGAAGACCCCGGGCTCCGACATGACGGTCGAGTCGTTGGCGGGCTGCACCTCGTTGAGCAGCAGGCGAGGCAGCCACGGGCGCTCGGCGGGCCCGACGTGCTCGATCGGTGCGCTGTCGCCCGAGTCGTCGAGGGGCCGGGGGCTGGACTGGGGCGCGGCGCAGGCCAGCAGGGCGAGGAGCCTCATTCGGTGGCGAACGCGGCCAGGCCCTGGACCTGACCTTCGAAGAGCAGGTCGACCTGGATCTCGTCGAGCGGCTCGCAGCCGTCCGCCAGGTACAGCACCCTGCACATCGGCTTGTCGAAGCTGCTGGGGCCGCGGCACAGCGAGGTCGACTGCAGGACGCGGCCGTCGACCAGGCGCAGCAGCGTGCCCGGCGGGTAGGCGCCCAGGCGGTTGACCAGCGCCTGCAGCATCAGCGGGTCGTAGGCCGAGCCGGCGCCCGCCTGCAGGCGTCGCAGGGCCAGCGCGGGGCTGCCCTTGCAGATCGCGCTGGTGGAGAAGTTGTCGTAGTCCTCGGCGACGCGGAGGATCCGCCCGAAGAGCGAGGGCGTGCGCTCGTGGTCGAAGTCCCGGTGGTGCTCGAGCACGGCCAGCATGCGGTGGACGCGGGCCTCGTGGAAGCCGCGCTGACGCATCAGGACGCGCAGGCCGCTGGCGCCGTGGCGCGCGAACGGGGGCGGGTAGCCGGGGTGGTGTGGGCGACCCTCCTCGGCCTCGATGGCGCCCTCGCGGGCCGAGTACCCGACGTCGTGCATCAGCGCCGTGACGCCCAGATCCTGGAGCTGGGCGTCCGAGAGCCCGATGGCCTCGCCGAGGATCAGCGCGACCCGCGCGACCCGCGTGCAGTGCCGGTCGAAGGAGCGGCTCCCGCCGTCCC
>CALGIB010000702.1 GCA_937915955.1 uncultured Pseudomonadota bacterium | reverse complement strand
ATCGAACCGCAAACTCTTTTTTCATTGGACAATGGCAGCGCGACATCCGGTGCCCCTGCGGGATCGGCAGCTCGCCCAGGGTGTAGGCGATGACCCGCACGATCTCGGCGTCGTGCCGCACGTGCAGGCTCTCGCTGCCGATGACGTCGACGTCGGCCTGGATGAACTCACGGTAGCGGCCGAGCTGGGGGCGCTCGCCGCGCCAGACCGGCTGCACCTGGTAGCGGCGGTAGGGGAAGCTCAGGCGCCCCCGGTTCTCCACCACGTAGCGGGCGAAGGGCACCGTCAGGTCGAAGTGCAGGCCCAGGCCGTCCTCTTCGGAGGCGCTGGCGGGTTCACGCTCGTCGGACTGCAGCCGGGAGAGCACGTAGACCTCCTTGCTGGTCTCGCCCTTGGCGAGCAGCACGCTCAGCGGCTCCATCGCGCGGGTGCGTAGGGGCGCGAAGCCGTGCAGCGTGTAGCAGCGCTGGATCGTGTCGAGGATCTGCTGCTGGACGAGCTCCTGCTCGGGCAGCCACTCGGGGAAGCCGCTGAGGGCCTTGAGCTTGGACATGGGGCCGAAACTAACCGCCTGCGGGCCCGTACCAAGGCCCCTGGCGCAGTAAGCTCGGGCATGCTCGCCTTCCTCGTCGCCTCCGCCTGGGCCCAGAACGTCGACACGCTGGTGCGCTGCACCGCGACCGCCCGCCACCGTCAGGGCGAGCTGCAGGTCCAGGCCTTCGCCGCGGACTTCGAGTCTGGCAAGGTGGCCGCGCTCGAGCAGGCCTGGCTCGAGGCCGAGCTCCACCAGGCCTCGACGCTGTGGGCCGCGCAGGCGGAGGGGGGCGGCGCCTGGCAGGCCGAGCTCGCACGGTGGGGCTCGATCGACGCCTCGCAGCCGCCCCGCATCCCGGGGGTCGAGGTGCGGCCCGGCGTCTGCGAGCGCATCGAGCTGCCTCGCCACGGGGGCGCCTGGATGGCCCGCTGGGGCGAGGTCAAGGTGCTCTCGGACCAGCCCTGGACCGCGCTCGAGACCGCCCGCCGCCGCGCCTGCGTCGGGGCCTGGGAGGAGGGGCTGGCCGAGCCCGCCGCCGCCCGGGACGAGCTGATCCGCTGTCTGGCGTCCGAGGCCGCCGTGCCCGCGCCCACGCGGGAGACCCTGCCGGGCCCCGCCACCTCCGCTCCGGTTTTCCTCTGCGCCACCCCTGAGGGCGACCTGGGCGGGGGAGCAAGCGTCTACGGCGCGCGCGAGGACGCTCTGCGGGCCCGCGTCGAGCTCGAGACCCGCAGGGCGCTGGCGGCCTCGCTGTCGGGACAGGCCCACGCGGTCGACGCCGTGAGGGAGGCCAGCGCCCAGGCCGAGCTCGCCTCCGTGCTCTGCACCGGCCCGGGGCGTCCGCTGGGCGCCAGCACCACCGACAGCTGCTCGGGGGCCGTGCGGCGGCTCTCGCTGTCGGGTCAGCCCGACCGCAGCGAGCTGGCCCAGGTCTGCCACACCGCGGCCTTTGCGCCCACGCTCGGCTACCTGCCCACGGTGCTCGACCAGGGCGAGCAGGTGCTCGCCGGTGGGGCGGCCGTCGCGCTGGGCTGCGACGTGACCTGCCGACGCGCCTTCGCGAGCAGCGGCAGCTTCACGGTCGGGCTCGAGGGCGAGTAGCTCACTCGCCGCGGAAGAACGCGCTCAGCGCGGGGGCCATGTTCTCGGGGGTGTTGTCCCCCCAGGCGCCGCCGTCGATCGCGCGCCCGTCGCTGACGCCGCTGGCGTCCACCGTCGCCCAGTGCGGGATGCCGTTGGGCGAGATGCCCAGGGCGGACAGGTCGTGCAGGTCCGCGTCGGCCTCGAGGACGCGCACCCCCTCGTGGGCGGCCTTCATCCGGGGGTCGTCCAGGCTCTTCTTGTAGAGCAGGCAGGGCTGGCACCAGGTCGCGCCCACGTAGATCACGGGGGTCTCGCCGGCGGCCACGGCCTCGGCCGCGAAGCGCGCAGCGACCCGAACGACGTCGGCGTCCTTGTCGAGCTTCTGCCAGCTCTTGTGGAGCTCGGCGACCTCGTGGTCCCGCGTCTCGCCCTCGGGGTCGGGGATGCCCCCGCAGGCCAGGGCCAGCAGCGGCAAGAGCACGAGCAGTCGCTTCATCGGGCCTCCAGCGCGGCGCCTATCATGCCTCCATGCTCCTGCTCTCGTCCGCCCTGGCCTGCGCCCAGCTCAAGGCCATCCCCGACGCCGCCTACGGGGGCGGCAGCGTCACCGGCACCTTCGAGCTGGAGAGCGGCGAGGAGGGTCTTCGGGGTGAGTTCGAGCTGCCCGGCAGCGAAGACCCCGGCGAGTTCGAGCTCGAGGACTGCCTCTCCCACGGCGCCGTCCTGATCCGCTCGGCCGATCGCGCCCAGAGCCGACTGGTCGCCTGCGTCGAGCTGGTCCTGGTCGAGGACCTCGTCGTGCACAGCGTGCCGGACGGCTGCGGCTGGTCCGACTTCAGCCGGGTCCGCGCCGACCTGCGCTTCGACAGCCACACCGGCGAGCTCCAGACCCAGGAGCCGCTGTTCTATGTCTACGGCCGGCCCCAGGGGGGCCTGGTGGGCTGGAGCGTGGGCGAGGTCGAGTTGTCCGAGGGCACCGAGCGCAGCCGCGAGCTGGCGCTGAGCGAGCTGGAGTGGATCATCGACTCGCCGGGCTGCGGCTGGGACCTGGCCACGCTGAGTTTCGGCTCGGTGGAGCTGCAATGGGACTTCGATCTCGAGCCTCGCGTCGAGCTGTGATCCGCTGGTGCAGGGCATCTTCGGGGTCGCTGTAATGGAGTGTAATGTTCAAGTTCCGCCTAGCCTGTCATGGTGTCCGCATCGCTTGACCCGTCGACCGGGAGAGGGCGGACAGGCCGGCTACTCCGCCCTGTCCGGGAGTCGGGTGCGGGCGCTCGCCCAGGCCTCCAGCGCGCGTTCGCTGGGGGCCTGGAGCGCAGTCATGCCCAGCCCGAACGCGCAGGCGCCCAGCGCCGCCCACGGGGGCGCGCCCATGACCCA
>CALGIB010000701.1 GCA_937915955.1 uncultured Pseudomonadota bacterium | reverse complement strand
GCCTGGTCTACGCGCCCTTCCTCGTGGGCGGCGAGGCCCTGGCCATCCCCCTGCCCCACCGAGCACTCGACCTGCTCCCGGGCATGACCCGGTTCTGGTGGCCCTACCGCTGGAGCATGCTCCTGCTGCCCTGCGCGGCCCTGGTCACCGGCGCCCTCCTGAGCGCGCTGAGGTCCCGCCCGATCCGACTCGCCGCGGCCCTGATCGTGGCGGGCTGGTCCCTCTACGACGGCGCCGCGACGATGCGGCTGTCGCCCTCGCTCGCGCCACTCCGCCTGCAGCCTGTCGAGGTCCCCCCGGTCTTCCTGCGGCTGGGGGCCGAGCCCGGCCAGCACCCCATCCTCCAGATGCCACCCACCCAGGTCAGCGCGGGCCTCGTCCACTGGCAGGTCTGGCACCACCAGCCCATCCAGAGCTCGATCGGCTGGCAGCTACCTGGGGCCATCCCGGACTCCTGGGAGCCCGCCATGCGCGAGCATGCCCTGCTCGAGGCCCTGATCTTCGAGGGCCCGAGCCGGGGCTCCTGGACCGCCGAGGACGCCGGCGGCTTCCACTACGTGGTGCTCTACGCGACGGGCGCGGCCGGCCCGGACGAGCTCGGCTACGACGGCTGGCAGCGCCGGATCAGCAGCCTGCTGGGTCCCCCGGCCCGCCAGCTCCCCACCATGACCATCTGGGGCATGCCAGGGGCCCCGGCGCTCCCGTGAAGCGGCGGCTCACGAAGCTGGCCCTCGGCCTGAGCGTCACCCTCGGGCTCGCCCTGCTGACCGAGGGGCTGGCCCGGGTCCTCCTGGGGCCACCGGCCCCTCCCGTGCTCACCGGAGCGATGGTCCAGGGCAGCCTGGACCTGGGCGTGGACGGCGGCGTCTTCCAGGTCCCCTACCAGCAGCCGCCGCTGCCTCCTGTGCGGGTCCAGAAGGAGGGCAAGCGCCTGGTCTTCCTGGGCGGGAGCAGCGTGCACGCGCTGCCACCTCCGGGTCCGGAGGCCGAGTGGCCGCACCTGGTGGCCGAGGCGCTCGGCGTCGAGGCCGTGAACCTGGGCAACGTCGGGTTCGACAGCACCGATCTGGTCCGCGTCGCGGAGCAGATTCAGCCCCTCGAGGCCGATCTCGTCGTGATCTACACCGGCCACAACGAGCTCGGAAACGCCTGGATGCTGGAGCGCTACAGCGGCCTGCAGGGGTGGCCTGAGGGTCTTCGCCCGGCGTCGCCTCGAGGCGCTCTGGAGCTACTCCGCGCTCAAGCGCGCCGTGACCGCCTCGGCCTCGCCCCAGCCGCCCGGACGCACGCCCGATGCCCTCGACGCCACCCAGCGGGAGCAAGCGCTGAGGCACTTCGAGGCCAACCTCGACCGCATCGCCTGGCTGCTGCGAGGGACCCCCGTGGTGGTCTCGACCGTGGCCTCGGACCTGAACATCGCCCCCACCGAGCGCTGCCTCGCCGAGGGCTGCCCCCACCCGATCTGGGCCCGGGCGCAGAACGAGCGCGACCCCCTCCGTCGCCGGGAGCTGCTCGTCGAGGCCAAGGACCTCGACCCCATGTCGATCCGTGCCCCCAGCGAGGTCAACACGATCCTCCGACGGGTGGCCGACCGCCACGGGCTGCTCTTGATGGACCTCGAGGCCGAGCTGCCCCGCGCCCGGGACGCCGACGTGCCCGACAGCGCGCTGTTCCGGGACACCCTGCACTTCAGCGACCAGGGCATGTTCGAGGTCGCCGACACCGTCGCGGCCTGGCTCCGGGACCGTCAGCTCCCTTGAGTCACAGCGGCCGGACGCAGCGGAAGCCCACGCCGTTCGAGGTCGCCTCCGCGGGCTCGAGGTAGCGCGCGCCGACGGTCGTGCTCTCCAGGCTGCTGGCGAAGCTGCCGCCCCGCGTGACCCGGGTCTCCATCACGCCGCCGTCCGGCAGCTCGACCCAGCCGTCGTCCGGCCCAGGCGGGTCGGTGTCCGGGCACCAGGCGTAGTAGTCGGGCTGGTACCAGTCCGAGACCCACTCCCCGACGTTGCCGGCCATGTCCACCAGCCCATAGGGCGAGCTGGCCCCGACGTAGCTGCCCACCACGACGGTGTCGTCGACGCAGGGCTCGGGCCCGTCCGCGCCCTCGGGGCCCGGACGGATGTTCGCCCGCTCACAGTCGGGCTCGCCCTCGCCCCAGGGCCAGGTGCGCTCGTCCTGGTCGCCTCGGGCGGCCTTCTCCCACTCCGCCTCGGTGGGCAGGCGCTTGCCCAGGCTGGCGCAGTAGGCCTGCCCCGACCAGACCCAGACCTCGGTGACGGGGTGCTGCTCGTAGCCGCTGGAGATCGTATACGGCCGGCCCTCGAGGATGCGCTCGGGCACGCTGTCGTCGTCGTCCTCGAAGTCGAACAGCGGCTGCCCCGAGGCGTCCTGGTTGTCCATCCCTGCGTCTCTCTGGGCCTCCATGAAGCGCACGAAGGCCTCGTTGGTGACCTCGGTGACGTCGGCGCAGTAGGGGCTCAGCCAGATCTCACGGATGGGCTCGGTGTCCTCGAGCAGGTTCCACTCGCTGATCTCCTCGCCGCGGATGAAGGGCCCCTCGGACACCAGGCGCTCGGTGGCCGGGGTCACCTCGGGATCATGGTCATCGCAGTCGGCCAGGGCCGGGTCGCTGGCCTGATCCCACCGCGGGTAGCCGTCGCCGTCGCCGTCCACGGGCAGCTCGAGGCCGCTGTCGGTCTCCTCGCCGGTGTCGTCTGGCAGCGCGACGGGGCGGGTACAGGACAGGGCGAGCAGGATCACAGGTCCCTCACGCAGCGAAGCCCGACGCCGTTGGAGGTCGCGGACTCCGGCTCGGGGAAGCGGGCGCTGACGTGCAGCTGGTCGACCATGCCGAGCGCTCCACCGCCTCGGGTCAGACGGGCGGGTCGCCGCCCCTCGGGGAAGCTGGCCAGGCCAGAGTCGGGACCTGGAGGCGAGCTGGCAGGCGCCCGCTGGTAGTAGTCCTCGCCGTACCAGTCGGAGACCCACTCCGAGACGT
>CALGIB010000700.1 GCA_937915955.1 uncultured Pseudomonadota bacterium | reverse complement strand
ACGTCCACGGGATCGACCGGTGGCAAGAAGACCTCGGGTGGCACGTCCTCGGGCGGCAAGAAGACCACCTCGGGCGGCTCGGGCGGCAAGAAGGCCGGCTCGGGCGGCAAGAAGAAGTGAGCTGAGGCTCACCTCGATCGGGACCCCGGCCTTCGCGCCGGGGTTTCGTGCTCTGGGGGCTGACGCCGCCCGCCCTCGGCCAGCATCGGCGGGCTGGGGTGCATGCCCTCGAGCTCGCCCTCCTCGGCCAGGCTGACGTAGGTCCCGTGGCCCAGGACGAGGTGGTCCAGCAGGCGCACGCCGAGCAGCTCCGAGGCCGCAGCCAGGCGCCACGTGCAGCTGCGATCGCCGTCGCTGGGCGTGGGGTCTCCGCTGGGGTGGTTGTGGGCCACGATCACCCCGCAGGCGCCCAGCTGGACGGCGGGCCGGAGGACCTGCCGGGGGTCGACGATCGTGTAGCCGTCGTTGCCCTGGGTCAGCTTTCGGCGGGCGAGCAGCCGGCCGCGGCGGTCCAGGTACAGCGCGTGCAGCTCCTCGTGGTCCAGCTCCTCCAGGTCGGCCCGGAGGATGCGCCAGGCCGACTCGGCGTCGCTCACCCGGGTCCGGGCGCCCGGTCGCTCGCGGCGTCGGGCCAGCGCGCAGGCTGCGTGCACCCGCACGGCCCGGGCCGGCCCCAGCCCGGCGACCTGGGTCAGGGCCCCCACGGGGCTGGCCGCGATCTGGTGGATGCCGCCATAGGTGTCCATCAGCTCGCCGGCGATGCCGCGCACGCTGCGCCCACCTGCCCCGGTGCCCAGCACCAGCGCCAGCAGGTCGGCGTCGCCGAAGCCCTCTGGTCCGTCCAGCGCGTAGCGCTCACGCGGTCCCTCGATCATGTCTGTCCCCGATGTGTGGCTCGGGGGGAGCCTCAGCAGGACGCGTGCCAGCGCCAAGTGGCTGGAACCTCGTCGAGCCGCTGGGCCCTGGCGACCTCGAGGGGGGACCGTGCGCGACCTCGGGGGGTGGGTGTGTCGACGCCTCGACGCAGCCGCGCGCTACTGCGTGACGTCCACGAAGACCTTGACCGCGCTGTCGCTGCCGTACAGCGGAGCGGCCGAGTTCTGGCTGGTCATGTCCACCGGGCCGAGCTGCTTGAGGGCCTTGTGGAAGGCCGGCAGGTTGCCCTGGGGGATCAGGATGGAGACCCCGACCCGGCTGGCCCCCTCGACCAGGGCGTCCTCGTCCACGGCCTTGCCGTTGCTGGTCGCGGTGCCGTCGTAGCGCTCGATGAGCATCAGCAGGCTGCGCAGGTCCTGGGGATCGTCGACGCGCAGCCGGTAGGACGCGGCCGCCTGGAGCTGCTGGTTGGTGCTGCCGTCGTCGATCTCGGTGTCGGGCATGTCCTTGGTGGCGGCGCTGAGCTCGGGCGCTGGCTCGTCGTCCACCTCGAGCGTCACCACGCCGTCCTCGGACGAGGGCTCGACGATGCTGCTGACGCGCTTCTGGGGCTGATCGTCCGGCAGGAGCACGCCCGCCATCTCCTCGGCCCAGGCCGGCGCCTCCTTGGTGTTGCCCTTGGTGCTCTGGACAGCGTCCTGGTCCTCGGTCGAGACCGCCGAGCCCAGATCCCCGTCGGCGTTGCCGGGGGCCGGCACCGCGCCCTTGTCCTCGCTGCGGCTGCGATCGGCCAGCTCCTCGCCGGTGGTCGGCGCGGTCTCGGACGGGTCGTCCAGCTTCTGGCTGACGACCACCGCCACGAGCACGGCGGCCAGCGCCACCGCGAAGGTCTCCACCGGCATCGCCGCGAACCAGCCGCGGATCCGGGCCAGCAGGCCGCCGGGGGCCGGCTCGTGCTCCACCGAGGCCATCACCCTGTCGTGGAAGCCGCTCGGGGCCCGCACCGGGCCGTGCTCGCGCAGGAAGTCCACCGTGGCCGAGAGCCGCTCGTACTCAGCCCGCAGCTCAGCGTTCTCACGCAGGGCGCGCTCGACCTCGGCCATCTCGGCGGCAGACAGCTCGCCGTCGATGTAGGCGCTGAGGCGCTGGCTTGCGAAGAACTCGGTCATGGCGTCTTGTTCGGGGTCAGGTGGGGGTTTGGGCTCTCAGACAACGTCGGCCAGAGAGATGTTCCGTCCAAGCTTGCGGGCCAGCTCGTGGCGGGCTCGATGCAGGCGGGACTTCACGGTGCCCTTGGGCAGCTCGAGGATGTCCGCGATCTCCTCGTAGGACAGATCCTCGACGTCCCTGAGGACGATGATGCGGCGCTGGTCCTCGTCGAGCGTAGCCAGCGCGGCTTGCAGCAGCTCGCTGGCCTCGGTCTGGTGCGTCTGTGCGTCGGCGATCGGGCCGTCGTCTGCGTACTGGCGCGTGGGCGCGTCGGCGTCCTGGGGGACCCCGTCGATGGACTCGTGCCGACCGTGCGCCCGGCGCCGTCGGTAGAGATCCCGGTTCTTGCAGTGGTTGACCGTGACTCGGTAGACCCACGTCGACAGCTGTGCGTCGCCGCGGAACCGGGGCAGCGCCTTGTAGAGCGCCAGGAACACGTCCTGCGCGACCTCCTCGGCGATGGACCGGTTGCCCATCCAGCGCAGGCACATGCCGAAGACGCGGTTCTGGTAGCGGACCACCAGCTCCGAGTACGCGGCTCGATCGCCTTCCTTGAACCTCCTGACCAGCTCCTCGTCCGAGGTCCGACGGACCATTCCGAAGAGCATTGCGAGCATGGGTGGAGTGTGCCTCCGGTCTCTTGGACCACGCCGCGGTCACAGGGTTCCAGGTTTCCCCGAAGGGGATCGTGCCCGCAGTCTACTCGTCGAGGGGCTCGCCATCGCGCTGGACGTGGACACGGAGGCCCGTCCGCACGCTCTCCTCGACCAGGGGGAGGCACAGGCGAGGGTTGGGGAAGGTCGTCTTCTTGATGCGCGCGCCCTCGAACGTGCAGCCGTCGATGTTGGACTCGTCGAGGTCGGCGAAGTCCAGGATCGAGCCGTCGAAGACGCAGTCCTTGAGGTTGGCGTGCCACATCGAGGCGCCCACCAGGTTGGCCCCGCGGAAGCTGCAGCGCGAGAGGTCTGCGTCGGCCAGCTTGGCCCACTGCAGGTTCACGCCGTCGAAGCAGATGCCCGAGAGGTCGGTCCCGCGCAGATCGCTGTCGATCAGCGCGCGGCCCTTTCGGAGCATGTCCAGGACCTGCTTGCGGGACAGGCTCTGAGGGCTCAGGTCCTCTTCGGTCTTGCGGCGGCGGGGGGTCTCAACGCGCATCTTCAGCTCCTGTCTTCTACTCGGGCCTGCAGGCTGGTGATGATCGGCTCGGCGAGGTCTCTCTCGGCGAAGGCCTGGCTGAGGTGCAGCCCACCCGGATTCAGGGTGTTGATCTCGACGACTCGTCCACCAATCACGTCGATGCCCGCGAACCAGATTCCTTGTTCGCGGAGCTGTGGAGTGAGGGCGTCGAGCAGCTTCAGGTCCTCTGGGGTCGGGTCGCCGGCCTCCGGTACCCCGCCACACTTGAGGTTGTGGCGGAACTCTCCGGCAGCTCGCTGACGGACGTAACTACCTAGAATCTGTCCGTCCAACCACACCAGGCGCTTCTCTCCCTGCTCGGCCTCGGGCAGGTACTCCTGGATGACGACGTAGCCATCGCCGATGGACCGGGCGACCTCGAAGGCCTGCTCCACCGCTCGGCCCCCTCGACCCTTGACCAGGGCGATGCCGCGACCCCCGCTGGCCCGCGCCGGCTTCACCACGACCCGGTCCTCGTCGTCGGCGAAGGACAGCGCCGTGGCGCGCGAGCGGGTGATCAGCGTGCGGGGCTTGGGGATGCCCTGGAGCTGGGCCAGGAAGCTCTTGTGCGAGGTGCGGACCAGCGTCGCGGGGTCGTTGAGCACCACCACCCCGGCCTTCCTGGCCGCCTGGGCGTAGGTCACCACCGCCAGGTCGAGGGGGTTGATGCGGAGCAGCAGTGCGTCCAGCCGGGTCAGCTCGACGAAGCGTCGGCGCGCCAGGCGACCCTGCAGCTGTCGGCAGAGCTCCTCGGGGGTGACGGCGCCCTCCTCGGGGTCCAGGGCGTGGCTGCGCGCCACCAGGCGGCCCAGAGGGTCGACCTCGAAGTCCCAGGGCTCGATGAAGCGCACGCTGTGTCCGCGCTCCAGCGCCTTGCAGGCGATGTGCGCTGTGGTCCACGTCGGCTCGATGCTGCCGGCGCGGGAGATGGCGAAGCCCAGCCGCATGCCCTGCTACTCTCGCGTGATGAAGGCGCTTCTCGAGCGCGTCCGGGATCGGGTCCGGGCGCGGTACTCCCTCCTCTATCTCCTCACCCACGAGGAGGAGCGCCTCGAGCGTCACCTCCGCCGTCTCGGCAAGGACGAGCAGCTTCCGGTGCTGCGCTGGCGCTCCACCGAGGGCCTGCTGGGCCCCACGGGCGAGGCCATGCCCGACACCGAGAGCGCTCGGGCGGCCCTGGAGGCGGTGTCGGCGCGCACCGAGCCCGGCCTGGTCCTGCTGATGGACTTCCACCGTGAGCTCGAGGACCCCTGGGTGCTGCGGCGCCTGCGAGACCTCGAGCCGGTGCTCGGGCAGCGCCGCCAGGCCCTGCTCATCGTCTCTCCGGTGCTGCGGCTGCCGCGGGAGCTCGACAAGGAGCTGGTGCTGCTGGACGTGCCCCTGCCGGGTCGGGACGAGGTGCGCCGCCTGCTCGCCGCGCTGCTCAAGGCCCGCAAGCAGAAGCTGTCCTCGGACCTGCTCGAGCGCTTTGTGCAGGCCTCGCTGGGCCTCACCGAGAAGGAGATCAA
>CALGIB010000699.1 GCA_937915955.1 uncultured Pseudomonadota bacterium | reverse complement strand
GCCCCTCGCTGGGAGCGGACTGGACGCTAAAGGCCGACGAGGTGCGCGCCGCGATGATGGCCTGCGGCATCCGCCTGCTCGTGGATGAGTCGGTGGTCGTCGAGACCGGCGCCGGGCGCGTCCAGGTCGTGGGCGCGGATCACCGCTGGACCGCCCGCGACGCCCACCTGCGCGAGCTGGTGCGGGCCCACCCCCGGGTCCCGGACGCCCTGCGCCTGCTCCTGCTGCACGACCCCTCGAGCTTCCCCTTCGTGCCCGACGGCGAGGCGGACCTGGTGCTCAGCGGACACACCCACGGCGGCCAGCTGGGCTTGCTCAGCCTGGGCCTGGAGTGGACCTTCCTGAGCAGCTTCGAGGGCATGCCCGACCACGGCTTCTGGGGGCTGGGGCAGAACCGGCTCTACGTGCACAAGGGCACCGGCCACTACGGCTACCCCCTGCGCCTGGGCGTGCCGGCCGAGGAGTCGGTGCTGCGCATCCACAAGCTCGTCGGGGCATGATCCCCAGGTGCTGCTGCTGCGGATGTGGGTCGGGCTCGGGCTCGGCTCTGGCGCTCCTCGGGCTGCTGGTGGTCGGGCTCTGCAGGCGAGCGCGTTAGACTCGCTGACAGTTGTCGCTGGGAGTGAGCTGGTGGAGCGTGATTTCGGCAAGGACCTGAAGGTCGGGCTCTTTGTCCTCGTCTCTGTGGCTATGGGCGGCCTGGCCGTGTTCATGCTCGGCGGCACCGAGACCTTCTTCGAGGACCAGTACACGCTCAACGCGCGCTTCGAGGACGTCGCGGGCCTCCGGCAGGGCGCCGGCGTGCAGCTGGGCGGCTTCGACGTGGGCGAGGTCAAGTCGATCCGCTTCTCCGAGGACATCGGGGTCAAGGAGATCTTCGTCGAGCTGACGCTCAAGACCAGCTACCAGCCGCGCATCCGCGCCGACTCGATGGCCCGCATCGAGACCGAGGGCATGCTGGGCGACAAGTACGTCAGCATCAGCGTCGGCAGCATCGAGGAGCCCGTCCTGCAGCACGACGACTGGCTCGAGGTCACCGAGCAGGTCCAGCTGGTCGAGTACCAGAAGCGCGCCAACGAGATCCTGGCCGACCTCGAGCAGATCTCCTCCAAGATCAACCTGGCCCTGGGCGACGAGTCCGAGGCCACCAAGGCCAGCGTCGCCAACGTCGTCAGCAGCGTCGAGAACATCCTGACCGAGGCCGAGTCCGGCAACGGCCTGATCCACGCCCTGGTCTACGACGAGAAGCTGACCCGCAAGCTGGACCGCACCGTCGGCAACCTCGAGAAGGGCACCACCGACCTGGCCGCCATGACCGAGGAGATCCGCTCGGGCGAGGGCCTGGCCCACGAGCTGATCTACGGCGAGGAGGGCGCGCAGCTGGCCCAGGAGCTGGGTGATCTCGCGATCGCCATCGACAAGCTGGTGGGCGACATCGAGAACGAGGACAGCATCGTGCACGCGCTCCTCT
>CALGIB010000698.1 GCA_937915955.1 uncultured Pseudomonadota bacterium | reverse complement strand
GCTTACGAGCGCGAAGGCCGCTCGCGTCCACGCCATCCGGCTGGCGCGTACCCAGGTGGTCGACCGTGCGGCGCTCGATCTGCTCTTCAACGAGTACAGCGAGCGCTACCAGGGCCGTCCCGGTGGCTACACCCGCATCATGAAGGCCAACTTCCGTCCGGGCGACAACGCGCCGATGGTCTTCATCGAGCTCGTAGAGGCCCTCGAGGTCGCCGAGGACGCTCCCGCTGTGGCGGAAGAGGTCCAGGCCGAGGCCTGAGTCCGGCTCACCAAGGCATCTGACGGCGACCTCGGGTCGCCGTCTTGCCTCTGGGATAGGGTACCCGCATGTCCGATCCCCGCCAGGCAGCCCGCCATCGCCTCGCCCAGTTCATGGAGGACAAGGGCAAGCGCAACACCCGGCAGCGCGACTTGATCGTGGACATCTTCCTTGAAGCCGGGGGCCACCTCACCCTCAACGAGCTCCTACGCCTGGTCCAAGAGCGCGACGACCGTGTCGGCTTCGCCACGGTGTACCGCACTATGAAGCTGCTGGCGGAGGCTGGCGTCGCCGAGGAGCTCCGGTTCGGGGAGGGGCAGACTCGCTATGAGCTGGCTCACGCCGACGAGCACCACGACCACTTGATCTGCCAGACCTGCGGCAAGATCTTCGAGTTCGAGGATGACGAGGTCGAAGCGATCCAGGACCGCATCGCGCTTCGCTTCGGCCTGAAGGTGACGGAACACCGGCACGAGATCTATGGGGTCTGCACCAAGACGGACTGCGAGCACCTGCGCGCGGCGACGGAGCTGCCGCAGTAGAGCCGTCGCGTCGTAGCCCCTGGGCAGTCCAAGCTGCTCGACAGGCTCAGAGCAGAACAAGCCGCGGTGGAGACCGCGGCTTGTTGATGGTGCGCGAGGCGGGAATCGAACCCGCACAGCCACAATGGCCACTAGGCCCTCAACCTAGCGCGTCTACCAATTCCGCCACCCGCGCACATCGGGATGCTGAAGCGCCCCTTAGGTAACCTCGGCAATCGGGGCGTCAAGCCAGATTAGCGCTCAGCGCTCCTTGATCTGTTCCTTGGTCGGCTCGACTTCCTTTTCGGCGGGGACCGGCGTGGGGAGGGCATTGAGCCCAGGGATCGAGCCCAGATCCTGGGTGCCGAAGCCCGTCGGCGTCTGCTCCTCGAAGGCGGGCAGGAAGGGGGCGTCCTCCTCGAGCAGGACGTCGTCCTCGAGCTCGCCTCCGCCTCCCCGGCTGGTGTCCTGGCTGCTGATCGCCAGGGTGATCGAGGTGACCATGAAGAGCACCGCGACCACGGTCGTGGCCTGCGAGAGCAGGCTGGCCGGTCCACGGGGACCGAAGACGTTGCCACCGCCGCCACCGCCGCCGGCGCCGAAGGCCGA
>CALGIB010000697.1 GCA_937915955.1 uncultured Pseudomonadota bacterium | reverse complement strand
GGCCTGGGCACCGTGGCCGCCGGGGCCGTGGGCGTCGGCAACATCATGCTGATCTCGGTGCAGGAGCGCAGCCGGGAGATCGGCCTGCGCAAGGCCCTCGGCGCCACCCCGAACCAGCTCATCTGGATGATCGTCTCCGAGTCCGTCGCGCTGACCGCGGTCAGCGGCTACCTGGGGCTGGTCCTGGCGGTGGGCGTCGTCCAGGCCATCCCGTCCAACGAGTACCTCCGGGACCCCAGCGTCGAGCTGCCGGCTGCCCTGGTCGCGACCGTCGTGCTGGTCTTCACGGGGGCCCTGGCGGGCTGGTTCCCCGCGCGCCGGGCGGCCAGGGTGCCGGCCACCGAGGCCCTCCGTGCTTGAGCTGCTCGACCGCTGGCTCGAGGTGCTGGAGGTCGTGCGCCGAAACCGCCTGCGCACTGGGCTCACGATGCTCGGGGTCTTCTGGGGCATGTTCATGCTCCTGCTGATGGCCGGCTTCGGCGAGGGCCTGGAGGCCGGCGTCAAGCGCACCCTCGGCGGCAGCGCGACCAACGCCGTCTTCCTCTGGGGTCGGGAGACCTCGCTGCCCTACCAGGGCCTGCAGCCCGGCCGCGAGGTGGACTTCGTGAACGAGGACGTGGCCGCGCTCAGATCCCTGCCTGGGGTGGAGATCGTGGCGCCCCGGAACATGCTGGGCGGCTTCCGCAACCGAGGCGAGGTGCGGGCCGAGGGCCGCTCCGGCGCCTTCCAGGTGGCCGCCTCGGTGCCCGACTACCGCTTCATCGAGGCGATGCGCATGCGGCAGGGCCGCTTCGTGAACCCGCTGGACATGGAGGACGCGCGCAAGGTCGCCGTGATCGGCGGCACGGTAGCCGACGAGCTCTTCGAGGCGCGGGACGACTCGGTCCTGGGCCGCGCGATCCAGATCCGCGGCGTCTGGTTCCAGGTCGTGGGCATCTCCGAGAGCCGGCTGCCGGGGGACCGGGGCGAGCGGGCCGACAGCACCGTGCACATCCCCTTGGCCACCTACCAGCAGGCCTTCAACCAGGGCGACCGCGTGGGCTGGTTCGCTCTGACCGCCGGCCCGGAGAGCAGCGGGGCCGAGCTCGAAGCGGCCGCTCGTGCGCTGCTCTCCGAGCGCCACGCCATCCACCCCGAGGACGAGCCGGCCATGGGCTCGTACAACGCCGAGGAGGAGTTCCAGCGGGTCCAGCGCACCTTCGCGGGCATCCGCGGCTTCGTGGGGGTGGTCGGCGGCCTGACCCTGCTGTCGGGGGTCTTCGGCGTGTCCAACATCCTGCTCATCACCGTGCGCGAGCGGACCGCGGAGATCGGCCTGGGCCGCGCGCTGGGCGCCACCTCGGGCGGCATCGTGTTGATGATCCTGCGCGAGGCTTTGGTCCTGACCGCGGTCTCCGGCTACGCCGGGCTCGTCACGGGCGTGGCCGTGCTGGCCCTGGCCAGCCAGCTGCTCGGCAGCGACCACGAGGTCCTGGGCGACCCTCAGGTGGATATCTCCCTGGCTCTTGGCGCCGGGCTGGCGCTGCTGGTCGCCGCCGGACTGGCCGCTCTGGTCCCCGCCCGCTACGCCGCTGCCATCTCGCCGGTCGAGGCTCTGAGGAACGAATGAAGCGCGTCCTTCCCCTGACGGTGGTCCTGGCCATCCTGCTGGCCTTCGTGGGCACCCTGGGCTTCCTCTGGAGGCAGTCCCAGCCCGAGCCCGAGCCGCGCCGCACCGTCACCGTGGAGCGCCGGGACGTGGTGCTGAAGACCGTCGCCACCGGCGCTGTCGAGCCTCGGGTCGAGGTGGCCATCAAGCCGGCCGTCAGCGGCGTGGTCTCCGCGCTGCACGTGGAGCCCGGCCAGCACGTCCAGGTGGGCGAGCTCATCGCCGAGCTGCGCATCATCCCCAACAGCGAGCGGCTGGCGTCGGCCCAGAGCGGCATCGAGATGGCGCGCATCCGCGTGCAGGAGGCCCAGCGCGAGCTGGACCAGGCCCGGCAGCTCCAGGGGCAGGGGGCGGCCAGTCGGACCGAGCTCGCCCTCGCGGAGGCCACCTCCCAGCTCCGCCAGCAGGAGCTGCGCGCGGCCCAGAGCGAGCTCCAGATCGTCCGCACCGGCGCCACGGCGGGCAGCCGCGAGCGCAGCACCGAGGTCCGGGCCCACGTCGCAGGCATGGTGCTGACCGTACCGGTGGAGGAGGGCTACTCGGTCATCGAGACGAACTCCTTCAACGAGGGCACGACCATCGCGTCGGTGGCCGACATGACGGACCTGGTCTTCGAGGGCACCCTGGACGAGTCCGAGGTGGGCAAGGTCGCCGAGGGCATGCCGCTGGACATCACCGTCGGCGCCTTCCCGGACGAGCACTTCGCCGGCACGCTCGAGTACATCTCGCCCAAGGGAGAGGACCTCAACGGGGCGGTGGTCTTCGCCATCCGCGCCGCGCTGGGTGCCCGTGACGACATCTTCGTGCGAGCCGGCAGCTCGGCCAACGCGGACATCGTGCTGAAGCGCGCCGAGCGCGTGCTGTCCATCGATGAGGCGGCCCTGATCTTCGGCGAGGAGGGCCTGGTCCAGGTCGAGCTCGAGGACGGAACGCGACAGGCCGTCGAACTGGGCTTGTCCGACGGCCTGCGCAGCGAAGTGAAGGGCCTGACCGAGGGACAGGTCGCCTTCGTCGCCGACTGAGCTGATCCAGCCGCAGGCGTTGGAGAGGCAGGTGGCGTCGCCGTTGGCGTCCTTCGGCGCAGTCCGTGCAGACGGGGTGCTTGTCGATGGTCTGCTCGACAGCG
>CALGIB010000696.1 GCA_937915955.1 uncultured Pseudomonadota bacterium | reverse complement strand
CACCTCGTCCTTCGAAGACGCGCTCTGAGAGGCCTGAAGAACATGTTCAAGATGCGTATTCCTGTTCTCCTGGGCCTCGCGCTCATGGTCGGCTTCACCACGGGCTGCCCCGGTGGCGGCGCAGAGCCCGAGGTCGACGAGTCGACCATCACGGACCCCGCGTTCTTCTTCAGCCGTGCTGTCACGGCCCTGAGGACGCCGGACTCCAAGACGGGAGAGGTCGACTACGAGTCCGCATACGCGGACTTCTCCAAGGCCATCACCCTGGGTGGCGGCGCGAAGGCCGAGTACAACGCCGGCTGGACGGCCGAGCGCCTGGGCAAGGCCGACAAGGCCGAGTCCCACTACCGCAAGGCCCTGGACTCGGACGCGGCCTACAGCTCCGCGCTGAGCAACCTGGCGGACCTGCTGACCCAGGGCGGCCGCTACGACGAGGCCGTGGAGATCTACCGCGCCTACATCGCGGCCAAGCCCGGCGACCTCGAGGTTCACAACAGCCTCGTGGACTCGCTGGCCCAGGCGGGGAAGTACGAGGAGTCCATCAAGGAAGCCCAGGTCATCCTCCGGGACCACCCTGAGAACGTCGACGCCTACCGCAACCTGTCGCGGAGCTACTTCGCCCAGGGCGAGTACGGCATGAGCCAGCTCTGCGCAGAGAAGGCCAAGACGCTCCAGGAAGGCGACCCTGGCATCTACAACAACATGGGCGTCACCTCGCTGCAGCAGGACAACCTGCCGGCCGCCATCGAGTCGTTCAAGACGGCCATCAAGATCGACCCCGACAACGTCGAGGCGAACATGAACCTCGGCTGGGTCGCCCTGAACTCGGGTGACTACGCGCTGGCGCTCAACTGCTTCACGCAGGTGACGACGGCCCAGCCCGAGAGCATCGACGGCATGATGGGTCTGGCGGTCGCGCAGCGCGGCATGAAGATGTTCGACGAGTCTTCGGCCACCTACGACAAGATCCTGAAGATGGACCCGGGCAACGAGGTCGCGTACTTCAACGCCGCCACGCTGCACGAGAAGTACACGAAGGACTTCAAGAAGGCCAAGAAGATCCTCCAAGACTACGTCGACCAGAACACCGGCAAGATCGCACCGACGCACGACGTCTTCGTCCGCATCGACCGCATCGCCGAGTCCCAGGCCGAGGAGGAGGCCCGCCTCGCCGAGCTCGACCGCAAGGAGAAGGAGCGGCTCGAGCGCGAGAAGCGCCAGAAGGCGCAGCTCGACGAGCTGGTCGGCCGCGTGGCCAGCTTCCGCGGCAAGCTCGCTCAGGCGAACTGTCCGGCGGTGGCCGAGATGGGCATGCTCGAGGAGTTCGAGATGATCGCCGAGCAGGGTGACCTGGTCGTTCAAGCCGAAGACTTCGCGATGGCCGGCGACATGATCACCTTCCTGGACTCCATGGAGCCCACGCTGGACGAGCTGATCCCGATGTGCGCCACCGTCGAGCCCTCGCCCGCCGAGGCCCCGCCCGTCGAGCCCCCGCCCTCCGAGGCTCCTCCCGCCCCCGCCGAGGAGACCCCTGCGCCCGCCGAGGAGGCTCCTGCCGCCCCCGCCGAGGAGGCCGCGCCTCCCGCCGAGGGCGGCGAGTAACGGGATCACGCGCTCAGCGAGAGGCGGCCTCCGGGTCGCCTCTTCTGCTCTGGGGATCCGCCGTGCCGGCGTCGAGGCTCGGATCTCGGGACCTCCGATCCTGTCAAGTCTCTGTCCTGGCGGGAACCCGCCCTCCAGGCCACGGTCAGAGGGTCCAGCTCACCGAGGAGACAGGCCGTGCTCGCGAGAGGACCCCCAGCCCACAGAAAGCCACTCCCAAGGCAGATTGACGGCAAGCTGACAATGCCCGGATGTGCTCCCTGGCAAACTCGCGAGCCATCAGGGGTTCTGCGCGACCCACTGCCTCTCCACAGCTCGAAAAACGCTTGCAAAGCTGCTGCCGTCCCGGCGAAAGCGTCGGTATAGACTCCGTCTCAACGGCACCAGATCGAGGACTTTGATGACCCTCCTCCGAAACACCCTGGCCCTCACCATCGCCGCTCTCGCGTTCTCCGCTCCTGCGCTCGCGCAGGACGACGACGGCGAGCGCAAGATCCAGTACAAGCAGCGTACCGAGATCGACTTCGAGGGCGTCGAGGTCGCCGGTGAGCTGGTCAAGCCGCAGGGAGCGCTGCTCCTCGACCGCAAGCGCGCCAACTTCAACCCGCTGATCAAGCTGCGCCCTGACTTCAACGAGGAAATGGACCAGTCGGTCAACCTCGTCAAGTAGCGCACCTACTCCCCCACTTTTCGTCACTTCGAACGCGCTCTTCGGGGCGCAGCAAGGACACGCATGTCGGACACTCCTGTCCTGACCTTCGAGGTCTACCGCGGAGATGAGTTCCTCTTCCGAGAGGACCTCTCCGCCGAGAGCATCACCATCGGCAAGGGCCCCGCGGCCATGCTGCGGGTCGAGGACGAGGCCCTGCAGGACCTCCAGGCCGTCGTCAACATCAACGAGGACGGCAGCGTGCAGCTGCTCGACCTCGTCGGCGAGGGCACGCAGGTCAATGGTGAGCAGGTCGTCAACGCTACGCTCAACAACGGCGACTCCATCGAGATCGGCGGCATCCGCATCGTCATCGGCCTGGGCGCCAGCGCCTTCGAAGACGAAGAGGCCACCCAGATGGTGCACGGCGCGCCCGAGGAGACCCAGGACGAGGTCACCGACCACAGCGGCGCCGACCTGGCTCTCAAGAGCAAGGACGACGTGGCCGCCCCGGCGATCGGTG
>CALGIB010000695.1 GCA_937915955.1 uncultured Pseudomonadota bacterium | reverse complement strand
CCCAAGGCAGCAGCCCGGGCCGAGCGCGCCGAGAGCGGCGGCGGTGGCAAGAGCGGTCGACCTCCCAAGGCGGCCAGCGACGACGGCAAGCCCAGCAGCCCTCGCAAGCGGGGATAGACCATGTCCGAGAGTCGTTCCAGCGCAGCTGGCTTCGAAGTCACCATCGGCGGCACCACCTACAAGCAGGCGGCCGAGTCTGGCAAGGGTGGCGTGCAGCTCCTCGTGGTCGAAGACCACATCGACATGGTCGACATGCTCACGCTCCGCATGGGCGGCACCGAGGGGCAGTCCGACTGGAGCTGGAAGATCGGCGACGAGGTCACCGCGAAGATCGGCTCTGGCGGCTCGGAGATCTTCTCGGGTCAGATCACCTCGCTCGAGCCCAGCTACCAGGTCGAGGGCATCGCGCAGATGAACATCCGCGCGCTGGATCCCATGCACAAGCTCGGCCGAGGCCGACAGACGCGCTTCTTCGAGGACATGAAGGACAGCGACGTCGTATCCAAGGTCGCGGGCGAGGCCGGCATCTCGGTCGGCAGCATCGAGGCCACTGAGGAGACCCACCCCTACATCCTGCAGCGCAACGAGTCGAACATCGCGTTCCTGAAGCGCCTCGCCGGGCGCAACAACTACGTGCTCCGCATGGAAGACGGGGCCTTGGCCTTCAAGAAGGCCCAGTTCTCCGGGGGCGGCTTCGGGCTGACCATGGGGGACAACCTCCGCAGCTTCCGCTTGTCCTACAACTCGGTCGATCAGGTCCAGAAGGTGGTCGTGCGCGGCTGGGACGTCTCCAAGAAGGAGGCCATCGTCGGCGAGGCGACGAGCGGCGACATCGACAAGATCGGCGGCGGGGACATCGGCGCGGACATCTCGGCGCAGTTCGGTGACTCCACGGCCTACATTACGGACGTTCCGGTCAGCTCGCAGGCCCAGGCCAACGCCCTCGCCAAGAACGAGCTCAACCGCTTGGCCCGGCAGTTCGCTCGTGGAAGCGCCACGATCCAGGGTGACGACAGCGTGAAGGCTGGCACCATGGTCACCGTCTCTGGTCTGCAGGCTGGCCAGAACGGCGACTTCTTCGTGATCGCCAGCCGCCACATCATCAGCAACCGCACCGGCTACACGACCGAGTTCCAGTTCTGCAGCACCTCCTACGGCAGCTGACTCCGCGGCCGCCTCCGCGGGCCCCGGGCCCTACGCCACGCTGGAATCGCGGTAGACTCCGGCTCCTCGCGCGCGACCTGGGCACCCCGGCTCCGCGCAGGCTCGGAGGATCAGGATGAGCGTCCGAAAGGACTTCCTGGGCACAGGCTGGGCGTTCCCGTTCGGCTTCGACTCCGCCTCGGGCGGCGTCGGGACGAGCTCTGGTGAGGAGAACATCCGCCAGTGCATCTCCGTGATCCTCGCGACGCGCCCCGGTGAGCGCCAGATGTTGCCCGGCTTCGGCTGCCGCATCCACGAACTCCTCTTCGCGCCGAACACCACCGCGACCAGCGCCATGATCGCTCATCACGTCCGCGAGGCCCTCGTGAAGTGGGAGCCTCGCATCGAGGTGCTCGACGTTCGAGCCAAGCCGGATCAGTCCGGCTCGGTCTACGTGGAAGTCGAGTACCGCATCCGCGCGACCAACCAGCTCCAGGTCGCCTCCCACGCCATCTCCTCGAGCCGCTGAGCGCATGCCCATCAAGCCGCCCAATCTCGACGACCGACGCTACGAGGACATCGTGGCCCAGGCTCGGGCCCTGATCCCCCAGTACTGCCCCGAGTGGACCAACCTCAACGACGCCGATCCGGGGATGACCCTCGTCCAGCTCTTTGCCTGGATGACGGAGATGACGATCTACCGGC
>CALGIB010000694.1 GCA_937915955.1 uncultured Pseudomonadota bacterium | reverse complement strand
GTGCAGGAGCAGCAGGGATGGATCGCAGGAAGGGCCGACGTATCAAGAGGCGGGATCCCGCCTTGGAACGCCGGATCGACGCGCTGGTCCAGGACAACGGCCTCAGCCGCGCCGTGGCCACGCAGGTCGCGCTCGGGCGGGTCGAGCTGAACGACATCCTGCGAAAGATGGCGCTGAATGCCGAGGTCGAAGGCATCATCCGGAAGCACGATCTGGCGCGCGCGCTGGCCACCCAGGTGGCGCTCGGACAGGCCGAGCTCGAGGCGGTGCTCTTCAAGCGCCGCATGGGCGAGTACTTCGAGACCGGCGGACTGCGCTCGCTGCTCACCGACTCCCAGGCCGCTGGGCAGAGCGTCGCGCTCGCGCTCCACGGCGGTCGGAACATCGAGGGCCTGGTCACCCAGGTTGATCAGTACGAGCTCGAGATCCAGGTCGACGGCCAGACCGAGCGCTTGCACAAGCTGCAGGTGAAGTGGGGAGCCCCCGCCGCCGACCGCAAGAAGGTCGGGCGCAGCCTGGGCTGGGACAAGGCCCTCAAGGGCGCGGCCACCGAGCCGGTCGGGCGCCCCCAGGACCGCTACAGCTGCAGCAACAAGCGCATGTACGGATACCTCGATCGCGGCGCGACGGTCACCGTCCGTCTGGTCGAGGGCGAGATCTTCAAGGGCACGGTCACCTGGGTCAGCCGCTTCGAGTTCGGACTCGAGGTCAAGGGCCACGTCGGCGCGGTCATCTTTCGGCACGCCATGATCCACATCAGCGAGTCCTGAGCCGGCCACAACGGGATAGCAGCCGGGCCTGACGAGGGAAGAGATGGGCATGCTGAAGGGGCCGGTGACGGCCCGCCGCTACACGGTCCTGGGCGAGGCCCCCGAGGGCTTCCGGATCACCTACGTCGAGGCGCTGAACGCATACGCCTTCACCGAGGCGGTCAGCCAGACCTCGATGGAGGAGCGCGCCGGGTGGGTCCTGTCGCAGAACCTGCTGGACAACGACTTCACCGATCTGAACGGGTGGCTCTTCAACCACTACGCCTACTTCCACCTTCGCGTAGACAAGAAGTCGCTGCCTGCGGCCTACTTCAAGGCGCACCTCGAGAAGCGCTGTCAGGCTTGGTGCCAGGAGCACGGGCGCGAGAAGGTGCCCAAGGGGGCGCGCGACGAGCTCAAGGATCAGCTCGAGTTCGAGTGGCTGCAGCGCACCCTCCCCAGGGTCAAGGTGCTCGAGTGCGCCTGGAACATGGCCGAGGGCGTGGTCTGGTTCACCAGCCTCTCCGACAAGGAGAACGACCGCTTCCGAAAGCTCTTCCACCAGACCTTCGGGCTGCAGTTGATGCCCTGTAATCCCCTGGATCTCCTCGGCGACGACGACCTGGCGCTGGACCTGGAGCAGACCGGCGGCTCCGATCTCAGCCTGAACGGCGGCGACCCCCGGGTCGTGGAGGACCGTGACGATGCAGAGTGACGAACGCCCCCTGCTGAACCACCTCCCCAGCGAGTTCCTCACCTGGCTGTGGTGGATCTCCGAGCGCGACGGCGGCAACCTGAACCTGGGCCCCGAGCTCGGCACCATCCTCGTCTACGTGGACGACCGCATCGCCTTCCGCGGCCTCGAGGACGAGAAGCCCCGGGCCGTGTTGACCGGCGAGAACGCCTCCAACACGCTCGAGGCCCGCGCCGCCCTGGCCGGTGGCCGCGTGGTCAAGGAGCTGCGCCTGGCGATCAAGCGCGAGGAGCGCGAGTACAGCGTCGTCCTCAAGGGCTTGTACCTGGACATCGCCGGCGCCAAGCTGCCGGGCCTGGTCAAGGGCGCCGTCGAGGAGGTCCTCTACGACCGCATGTACCTGCTCGAGGAGCTCAGCTTCATCGAGGCCGGCCTGCTGCAGCGCTTCGCCCGCGAGCGCACCTCGCCCGCGTGGAGGGAGGACTCGCTCCCAGCCATGCGCGCCTGGGTGAGCGGGGACTGAAGGAAGGCTGACGGGCGCCAGCACGCGCCCTCGCTCCAGCCTCTACCCTGGACGTCGAGGACCCCACCGTGCCGATCCTGCTGCTGCTGATCGCTTGCCCGCAGCCCGATCCAGAGCCTGTGGCCGAGTCTCCCGTCGAGACCGGGCACGACAGCCGCGCGCCCGACAGCGAGCAGGCACCGACCCGCTGGACGGGATCGGTGCAGGTCCGGGTGACGGACGTCGACGGCCTGCCGGTGGAGGGCGCCTGGGTGCTGCAGGGCGGCTGGGCGCCCGAGCGCTGGGTCCTCAGCGACGCCCAGGGCGAGGCCACCCTGGTGGCCGACGACGACGGCTTCACCGCCGAGCGCTACCTCGCCGCCGGGCTGGCCGGCTGGTTCAATGCCGGCGTCGAGCTCCCCGACGAGGGCCCCGACGGCGCGCTGCAGATCGTGCTCGAGCCGCTGCTGGGTGTCGACAAC
>CALGIB010000693.1 GCA_937915955.1 uncultured Pseudomonadota bacterium | reverse complement strand
ATCGCCTTCACGCTGATGGTCGCGCTGGTCAAGCTCTGCCGCGAGGAGCTGAGCGCCTGGGAGGTCATCCACTGGCGCAGCCTGTTCGCCATCCCCCTGGCGGGCGCGCTGGCCTGGCGCATGGGCGGCCTCCGGATCGTCGACCGCCGCACCCTCGGCCTGCGCGTGGTCCTGGGCTTCGCCGCGATGACCTGCTTCTTCACCGCGGCCAAGGGCCTGCCGCTCGCCAACCTTGCGCTCATCAGCCGCATGCAGCCGATCCTGCTGGCGCTGATCGCGCCGCTGTTCCTGGGGGCCTCCGAGCGCAGCGGGCGCCTGGTCTGGTGGGTCATGGCCGCGGGCATCGCGGGCTGCCTGATCCTGCTGTGGCCCGAGCTCAAGCTGCAGGGCGCGGGCCTGACCGAGGGAGGGATGTACGCGCTCTGGGCCCTGGGCGCGGCCCTGTTCAGCGCCGGCGCCCACCTGGCGCTGCGCAAGCTGGGCGGCACGGATCAGCCCGCGGTGGTCGTCTTCTGGTTCCAGGTCCTGGTCTGCGTCCTGGCCGGCGCGGGCGTGCTGCTGACCCAGGGCTGGGAGCCGCCGCCCAGCCACCTCTGGCTGCCCCTGGCGGGCGTGGGGCTCTTGGCCACGGGCGGGCAGCTGCTGATGACCTGGGCCTACCGCTTGGATCGGGCCTCGGTGGTGGCCGCCAGCAGCTACACGGCGCCGCTCTGGGGGGCGGTGATGGACCTGCTGGTGTTCGCGACGGCGCCGACCTGGGAGCTCCTGCTGGGCGGCGTGCTCGTGATCGGCGCGGGGCTGACGCTGCTCATGACGCGGGAGTCCGCGGCCGAGGCGTCGGGTTAGCAGGCGCCAGGCCGTGACCCGCCCACGGCAGCACCGAGGTGAAACGAATGCTCCTGTCCCTCCTGATCTCGCTCTCCCACGCCGCGGATGCGGACGCCGGCAAGGCGACCTACGACGTGCTCTGCTCGACCTGCCACGGCGCCACCGGTGGGGGCGACGGCGTCGCCGGGGCCTCGCTGACGCCCAAGCCCGCCGACTTCACGGACGCCGCCTTCTGGGCCGAGCGCACGGACGAGGGCATCACGAAGCTGATCGTCGAGGGCGGCATGGCCAACGGCAAGTCGCCCTTGATGCCCCCCTTCGGGGCCAGCCTGGACGCCGCCAAGACCGCGGACGTCGTCGCCTACCTGCGGACCTTCAAGCCCGCGGAGTAGGGCCCGCCGAGTTGCGCGCCTACTTCAGGGCCTCGACCAGCCGGAGCACGTCGATGACGCGCTCCTCGCTGACGTAGTGCTCGCCCCCGTCCAGGATGCGGGCGCTGGCGACCAGCTGGTCCTCGCCGAAGAGTGAGCCCTGCTCGGGCAGGTCGACGGGCTCGCCGTTGAGCAGCAGCTTGTTGTTCTGCTGGAGCACCCGGCCGCTCTCGGTGACCAGCAGGATCTCCGTCATGCGGCCCAGGTCGCCGTGGCGGAAGTCCAGCGCCACCTTGCCCCAGGGGTAGCGCAGGTGGCCGGACAGGAAGCCGCGGCCCGACCAGCTGTGGCAGCCGTCCGGCATGCCCAGCGCGTCGACCACCCGGTGCAGCCGGGCGATGTTGACCAGGGCCACGGGGCCTGGGCGCGGCAGCCCGCAGAAGCGCACGGAGCCGTCCTTGACCCCTTGGGTGCGCTGCCGGAGTGCCCTGGCCGTCGACGTCAACAGCTCGATGTGCTCGACGTGCAGGACCCGGCCCATGCGGCGAGCCAGGGCGAACAGGTTTCGCGCCTCGACCTCGGAGGTCGCGACCGGGAACTCGACCACGACGTGCTTGCGGGCCAGCAGGGCCTTGCGCGCGTAGCCGGCGTGGGTGGCGTCCGGGCTGCAGATCGCCACGGCGTCGACCTGGGCCAACAGCTCGGCGAAGGATCCGACCTCCAGTCCACCGCCGCCGCGAAAGGTGGCCGCCAGCAGGGCCCGGGGGTCACCCTGCAAGGCGGCCATCCTGGCCCGACCTGCTCTACCGACGCCGACGACTCCCCAGCGCATGCGTGGATCCTGACACGGCACAGTTGATTTGAGCTTTCAACAAGGCTAGGTTGGTTCTTGATAATGGCTTTCAACATGACCCTTCGACAGCTCCCCCTCGGCCAGACCGCCACCATCGACCAGGTCGACGGCGCGCGCGCCTTTCGCCTCCGGCTCCTGGAGCTGGGGCTCGTCCCAGGCGCCACCGTTCAGACCTGTCGAGTCGCCCCGCTGGGCGATCCGCTGGAGATCGCCGTGCGCGGCGGTCGGCTGTCGATCCGGAAGTCCGAAGCCGAGGCGATCCGGGTCATTCCGTGAGCGGGCTGCCCCGGGTCCTGCTCGCGGGGAACCCGAACACAGGCAAGAGCACGCTCTTCAACCGGCTCACCGGGGGGCGCGCTCGCATCGGGAACTACCCCGGCGTGACCGTGGAGCCGTTGGTCGGCCGCGTGATCCTGGACGGCGCAGCGATCGAGCTGCACGACCTGCCGGGCACCTACTCCCTGGTGGCCCACTCGCTCGAGGAGCAGCTGGCGATCGACGCGCTCACGGGGCGCAACGGTCAGGAGCCGGCGCAGCTCGTGCTGGTCTGCTGCGACACCACGAACCTGGTCCGAAACCTCTACCTGGTCCTCCAGATGCAGGAGCTGGGGCTGGACACGCTCATCGTGCTCACGATGGGGGACGAGGCCGGCGTCGAGCTGCCGGACCCCGCCCGGCTCGGGGAGCTGATGGAGTGCTCGGTCGTGGCCTGCGTGCCTCGCACCGGCGAGGGCATGGACGACCTGCGCGAGACCATCGTGCACGCCCTGGAGAACCTGCAGGGCCAGCGACGTTGGCGCTGGCAGCCCAGCGAGGAGCTCGGCGGCGTGCTGGGCGAGCTGGCTGTCCACTTCGACGGGGACCCCAGCCTGGCGCTCTGGGCCCTGATGTCGGTGGACGAGGACGACGAGCTCCGGGGCATCCCGCCGGCGGCCCGCGCCTACATCGGGGGGCTCGAGGAGCGCTTCGAGGACGAGGTAGTTCAGGCCCGCTACGCCTGGCTCGAGCAGCACGTGCAGCCGCTGGTCGGCGGCGCGACGAGCCGGGAGCGGAGCGAGCGGGTGGACCGGATCCTGCTGCACCCCGTCGCGGGACTGCTGGTCTTCCTCTGCGTGATGATGCTCGTCTTCCAGGGCCTGTTCACCTGGTCGGACCCCGCGATCTCGGCCATCGAGGGGATCTTCGGTGCACTCGGCGAGGCCCTCAGGGGCGCCCTCCCGGCCGGCCTGCTCAGCGACTTCCTCGTCGAGGGCGTCATCGGCGGGCTGGGGGCCGTGCTCGTCTTCCTGCCCCAGATCGTGCTGCTCTTCCTGCTCATCGGGGTGATGGAGGACTCGGGCTACATGGCGCGGGTCGCCTACCTGATGGACCGGGTGATGAAGCCCCTGGGGCTGCACGGTCGGGCCTTCGTGCCGATGCTGTCGGGCTTCGCCTGCGCGGTCCCCGCGATCGCGGCGACCCGCACGATGCGGCGCGAGCGGGACCGCGTGCTGACCATGATGGTCGTGCCGCTGATGACCTGCTCGGCGCGGCTGCCGGTCTACACCCTGGTGATCGCGGCCCTGTTCCCGGCCCGGACCGTGGCCGGCGTGTTCACCAACCAGGGCCTGATGATGATGGCCATGTAC
>CALGIB010000692.1 GCA_937915955.1 uncultured Pseudomonadota bacterium | reverse complement strand
GGGGTGGGCAAGTTAAGCGCCGGCCGTGGAGTGGTTCTTCTCGCAGTTCTTCGACACGCCCATCCACCGGGACGTGACCGAAGAGATCAAGGTCTGGATCGCTCTCGGCGGGGCGGCGCTGGCGCTGCTGTTCCACCTCTGGCACCGCCTCCTCCAGCCTCGCGCCGACGCTCTGGCCAGGCGCTCCCACCTGGCCCTGAAGGTCCTGCTCGGGCTGATGTGCGCGACGGCGTTCGCGAACTACAGCCGCTACGAGACGGACTACGTCTGGCGCGAGCGGGTCGACGCCTACGACCTGGTCCACTACTACCTGAACGCCAAGTACTTCGACGAGCTGGGCTACTTCGACCTGTACCCGGCCGTGCTGCTGGCCCACGTCGAGGAGGGCACGGAGTCCCGTCGGCCCCTGCCTCCCGAGGTCCAGTTCCAGAACGAAGAGGACTACTACTTCGTCAAGACGGCCGACTTCGTCGCGGACTACCAGGAGCACCAGCGCATCCGCGGCCTGTTCCAGGACAAGGCCCACTGGCTGCAGTTCAAGCACGACTTCATCTACCTGCAGCGCGAGGTCACGGGCTTCTCGGCCGAGACCTGGGTGCAGATGCTCAACGACCACGGCTTCAACGGCGCGCCGACCTGGGTGCTGGTGGCCCAACCCATGGCCCAGGCCGTGCCGGTCGAGAGCGTCAAGCTGCTCGGCTACCTGGACGTGCTGTGGCTGGTGCTGGCCGTGGGGCTGGTCTGGTGGGCCTTCGGCGGCACGGGGGCGGGCTTCACGTTCCTCTTCCTGCTGACCACCTACTCGACGCGGTGGCCCACCATCAGCTGGGCCTTTGGCCGCTACGACTACCTGGCGCTGCTGATCATCGCCGTGGCCCTGCTGAAGAAGAGCAAGCCGCTGTGGGCGGGAGCCGCCACCGCGCTGTCGACCAGCTTCCGCGTGTTCCCGGCCGTCTGGCTGCTGGGCCCCGCGGTCAAGGGGCTCTGGATCCTGGCCACCGAGCGCCGCGTCGAGGGCAAGCTGCTGTCCCTGGGCAGCGCCTTCGTCCTGGTGCACCTGGCCCTCTGGGGCGCCGTGTCGGTGCGCTGGAGCCCCGACACCATCCACCAGCACTTCGACAACATGTTCGCCCACACCACCGAGGACAACCTGTCCTCGATGCGCCAGGGCTTCGCGATCGGCTTCGCCTACCTGCCCCGCGAGGTGGGCGAGGACCTGCGCTACCTGAGCGTCGGCGCCAAGCCCGACCACCACAACCGCATGAACCAGCCGCGGCGGGAGCGCATCAAGGAGCAAGGCCCTGTGCGCAAGGGAATCGCGCTGCTGCTGGTCGCGGCCCTGGCCTTCGGGCTGCGGCGGGCCAAGGACCACGAAGCCTTCTCGATGGGCTTCATCCCCTTCTTCCTGCTCGCGACGGCCAGCTACTACTACTACGTCGTCCGAGGCACCCTCGTGGTCACCCACGCAGGCGAGCTGCAGAAGGGTCGAAACGCCTTCGGGCTGG
>CALGIB010000691.1 GCA_937915955.1 uncultured Pseudomonadota bacterium | reverse complement strand
CTGCTGCTGCTGCTGTCGTGCTCCGACTACGAGGTCGCCGTCCGGGAGACCACGGACGTCTTCCTGCAGGATCCGCCCGAGCGAGTGGACATCCTGCTGGTGATCGACAACAGCGCCTCGATGCAGCCCTACCAGGAGGCCCTCGGGCAGAACTTCGCCGGCTTCATCCGCTACTTCACCGAGGCCGACGTCGACTACCACATCGCCGTGACCAGCACGACGCTGGCGCCCGGCCTGCCCGTGGGGGCCTGGGGCTGCACCGCCGAGGACGTCGCGGACATCGTCGAGGACGGAGAGATCGCCGGCCCCCTGATCCTGGCGCCCGGCACCCCCAACGCCGAGGAGAAGTTCGCCGACCTGGTGGACGTCGGCACCTGCGGCAGCGGCGCCGAGATGGGCCTGCACGCCAGCTACGTGGCCCTGACCGAGCGCGTCCTGGACGGCACCAACGCCGGCTTCCTGCGCGAGGACGCGGCGCTGTCGATCATCTACGTCAGCGACGAGGAGGACGGCTCGCCCGAGCCCGTCTGGGTCTACGTGAACGAGCTGCGCGCCATCAAGGCCATGACGGGCCGAGACGCCCTGACCCTGTCCGCGCTGGTGGCCTTGACCCCGAGCCAGTGCCCCGACGACCTGGCCCCGGCCGTGACCGGCACCCGCTACGTCGCCGCCGCCGAGACCACCGCGGGCGTCGTCGCGGACATCTGCACCGAGGACTTCGGCAACATCGTCGAGGACCTGTCGCTGAACGCCTCGCGCCTGCAGGACACCTACTGGCTGAGCGAGTGGCCCGAGGTCTCCAGCATCGAGGTCACCCTCGGCGAGGACCTGGTCCCTTGCGGCGACTGGACCTACCGAGTGCTGCCGGACGCGGACGGGGTCGACTCTCCCGCCGTCGTCTTCGAGCGGGAGGCCATGCCGCGCTCGCTCACGGAGATCCAGATCTACTACCGCTACGGCACCGGCCAGGAGCTCGAGGCGTGTCCTTGATCCTGCTGCTGGCCTGCGGCCCCGAGCCCGAGTGCGCCAGCCACGTCGACTGCCTCGAGGGTCAGGGCTGCGTGGGGACCTGGCCCGAGACGGAGTGCGTGATCGCCGAGTGCTTCGACAACAGCGGCTGCCCCTTCGGCTTTCGCTGCGACGAGCCCACGCTGAAGTGCGAGGTCGGCTGCGACGGAAGCAGCGACTGCCCGGCGGCCTACGACTGCGTCGACGGCGCGTGCCTCCAGCTGGGCTTCTGCGAGGACACCCAGCAGGACTGCGCGGTCGGCGAGCTCTGCAGCGGGGGCGACTGCGTGGAAATGCAGGGCGTCTGCGACCCCTGCAGCGCGCTCTGCGACGACTTCTGGAACCAGGTCTGCATGAGCGACGGCTACTGCTACCCGACCTGCAGCGAGCAGTCCGACTGCCCGGCGGGCTTCTCCTGCTACGTCGAGGCCGGGTACTGCACCCAGGACTGCGCCTGGCTCCATCAGAACGGGTACCTCTAAGCGACCGCTGGGGCGGCCCCCGCGGGGCGCGCTGGCCTTCGCCTCCCCGTCGAGGGCGCGCAGGCGTTGGAGCTCCTCGGCCCCGGCAGCCGCTGGCTCTGGCACCTGACCCTGGGCTCGACCTTCGACGGGCAGGACCTCGTCGGCTACGCGCCGGGCGCTCGACTGGCCTTCTGGCTCGAGCCCTGGTGGAGCAGGCGGCCCAGCACCGCGAAGCCCCAGCAGAGCGCCACCAGCGAGCCGGACCAGGCCGCCACGTCCATCCGGGACTCCAGCACCGAGGCGCTCAGCGCCAGCACCCCCAGCCCGTAGGGCAGCCGCCAGAACCAGGTCCGCGGCGTCAGCCCTCGGCCCATCCCCAGCAACACCGGGCCGAGCAGCAGCAGGTGCAGCCCGGCCACCGCCGTACGAGGCGCGTTCGGGACCAGGCCCACCGCGACGCCGATCAGGCCCAGCCCGCAGAGCGTCCAGAGCAGCTTCTCGTCCAGCCTGGCGCGGCCCCACCAAGGCAGCCCGCCCAGCCCCAGCCCCAGCAGCGCGGTGGCGATCGCCGTGCTCCAGTGCGGCAGAGGCCCGAGGAACAGCGCCGCCCCCAGGACCAGCGCCAGCCAGCCTGGACGGGGCCTCAGCCCGAGACGGGCGAACAGGGCGGGCACGAAGGCGCCCAGCAGCAAGAGGGTCAGGAAGGCGTGCACCAGCGCGTTGGCGAGCGCGAGGTCCCTCTGGGTCATCACCGCCACCGCCGGGATGGCCGCCGAGGCCAGGGCGATGGCCAGCGGGACGCCCGAGAGCCAGCCGCCCGCGAGCACCTCGCGCCGAAGCTGCCAGGCCCCCACCAGCCAGACCACCAGGACCACCGTCGAGCCCGCGATGGACACCGGCCCGTAGCCCTGCATCGCGAAGCCCACGGTGCTCAGGCCCACCGCGGCGGCGTAGAGCCCCGTCCAGCCCAGCCCAGGCGCGGGCTTGCCCTCCAAGGTGAGCGTCCACCAGAGGAGGGGGAAGAGCACGCCGTAGTAGCCGAGGTGCATGTGCGCGTGCCGAAGCTGTGCGAAGTCCCACACCAGGAGCGGGGCCCCCGCAAGCTGCCAGCGCAAGAGCACGCCCAGGAGCACGGTTCCGAGCAGGCTGAGGCCAGCGACGAGCAGGTAGGTCCGGTTCACGAGGCCCCTCTTTTCAAGACCCGTGCCGTCTCAGAACCGCAGGCCTCCGCGCGCCTGGTAGCTCCCCGCCCCAGCGCTGACGACGTCCAGCTCGTAGAACCAGCGGTCCCCGAGCTCCTGCCTCCAGCGCAGCGTCGGCAGGTACGAGGCCACCCCCAGCCTGAGGCTGGTGGCCTCGGTGGGGTGCCAGCTCGCCCCGAGCTCACCCAGACCCACCCCCGGCATCACCACCGGCTGCCCGCCCTCGCGGAGCAGCATCACCCCGACCACCGGCGCCGACAGGTCCAGGCCCCAGCGCCCCCAGCGCAGGTCCAGGGCGACACCGACCATGGGCATCAGGTCCCAGCCGGTGTCCTGGGCCGGCCCCAGCAGGAAGGCTCCGGCCCAGGGAGCCAGGGCCACGTGCTCGCGCTGCAGCGCGGTGTAGCGAGCGCTCGCGACGCCCAGCAGGTGGTCAGGGCCGAACACGGCCTGGGTCTCGAACGACCAGCGCTCGCCAGGGCTCATGACCAGGCTGCAGGAGCTCGAATGGCA
>CALGIB010000690.1 GCA_937915955.1 uncultured Pseudomonadota bacterium | reverse complement strand
GCCGACGTGGAAGCCGTACTTCTGGGTCACCCGACTGCCGACCTCGACGATGCGGCCCAGCAGCTCGTGGCCGACCACGCGCTTGTCCTTGCCCTCGTCCGAGAGCGAGCCGTCGATCATGTCGCCGAAGGCCTTGCGCCACCAGATGCCGCGGTCGCTGCCGCAGAAGCCGGCGTACATCACCTCGATGATGACGTTGCTGCGATCGGCCCCGTCGTCGGGCTCCTCGAGGACGGGGGCGACGATGCGCTCGCGCACCAAGCCAGTCGAGCCGGCCCAGGTCTCTCGCGAGCGGTCGAAGGTCAGCGCGTACATCTCGGACATGGAGTCCTCCGCAGTGCCGGTCTATGCCTCGGCGGACTAACCTGTGCGACTGCCCCGGAGAAACCATGCTCGTCCTGCTCCTCGCGACCGTCGCCTGCAGAAACAAGGACCTCGTCTACGACAGCGCCGGCGCGACGCAGGAGACCGCCGACTCCTCCCACGGAGACCCCGATCTCGACGGCGACGGCTGGCTCCCTCCCGAGGACTGCGACGACACCGACGCCAGCGTGAACCCCGACGCCAACGAGGTCTGCAACGGCGTCGACGACGACTGCAACGACCTGATCGACGACGCGATCGGCGAGGCCTGGTACACCGACGCCGACGGCGACACCTTCGGGGATCCAGACACCGAGGCCCAGTCCTGCGAGGGCGAGGGCGGCCAGGTCGCCGACGACACCGACTGCGACGACGGCGACGCCAGCGTCCACCCCTACGCCGACGAGCTCTGCGATCTGCAGGACAACGACTGCGACGGCGAGATCGACGAGGGCGCCACGCTGCCCTTCTACGCCGACGCCGACGACGACGGCTACGGAGACGCCTCCGACGAGGTCCAGGCCTGCGAGGCCCCCAGCGGCTACCTCGCCGACTTCACGGACTGCGACGACAGCGACGATGACGTCCACCCCGGCGCCGAGGAGGTCTGCAACGACGAGGACGACGACTGCGACGGCAGCGTCGACGAGGACGACGCCAGCGACGCGAGCACCTGGTACGCGGACGCGGACGCGGACGGCTACGGCGACCCCGACACCAGCGCCACCAGCTGCGAACAGCCCAGCGGCTTCACCAGCGACGACAGCGACTGCGACGACGCGGACGCCGACGTCAGCCCGGCCGCCGACGAGGTCTGTGACAGCGTCGACAACGACTGCGACGAAGAGATCGACGAGGGCGACGCCCTGGACGCGCTCACCTGGTACGCCGACGACGACAGCGACGGCTACGGCGACGCCAGCGCCTCCAAGGAGGCCTGCGACCAGCCGCGCGACTACGTCAGCGACGACACGGACTGCGACGACAACGACGACGACGTCTTCCCGGGGGCCGAGGAGGTCTGCAACGACGAGGACGACGACTGCGACGGCGGCATCGACGACGACGCCACCGACGCCGGCACCTGGTACGCAGACGCCGACGCCGACGGCTACGGCGACAGCACATCAAGCACAGTCTCCTGTGACGCGCCCAGCTCGACCGTCTCGGACGACTCGGACTGTGACGACACGGACGCCGAGGTGAACCCGGCCGCCGAGGAGGTCTGTGACGGCCTGGACAACGACTGCGACGGGACCACCGACCCCGACGCGGTGGACACCGACGGGGACGGCACGGCCAACTGCGTCGACAGCGACGTCTGGGACTTCGACTTCGCCACGGAGAGCGTCAGCGACTGGAGCGACGAGGACTTCGGCGGCAGCAACTCGACCAGCTGGAGCGTCTCGGGCAGCTACGTGTGCGAGGCGAGCAACGCCGCCTATGGCGTGCTTGCCGGCCCCGACCTGGGCGAGCTCGAGACCTGGACCTTCAGCGCGGACGTCTACATCGGCGGGGCGGCCACGGACTACCTGGGCCTGGTCTTCGACTACGTGGACGAGGACAACTACTGGGTCGCCAGGGTCAACGACCCCACCGGCTACTACAGCCGCTTCTCGCCCACCGGTCAGGTCGAGCTCGTGCAGTGCGCCTCGGGCACCTGCACCACGCTCGACAGCGACGACAGCCACGACTTCACCCTGGCCTACAACACCGTGGTGGAGATGTCCGTCCGCGTCGACGGCGCGGACATCACGATCAGCTGGGACGGCACCGACGTGCTGACCACCACGGCCAGCTCCAGCCCCGTGGGGGCAGGCACCATCGGCTTCTTCACCTACGACAACGACGGCGGCGCCTGCTACGGCAACCCGGCGGTGAGCAACCCTTGAGCCTGCTGGCGCTGCTGGCCTGCGCGGACCACGCGCCGACCTGCCAGCCCCAGGTCCTCGAAGCCAGCGGCGAGCACGTCACCCTCGAGTCCACCTGCGGATCCTGGACAGCGACAGGGTCTGTGCTGGGTGAGGGCGACCTGCAGCTCGAGTTCGTGCTGGAAGGGTCGACGATCACGCCCGTAGTGAGCGGCTCGGGCACCCTCGAGGCCCTGCTGCTCGAGGGCCCCGTGGGCCTGGACGGCGCACAGACCCCCGCGCTCTGGAAGCAGGGCTACCAGTCCTGGTGGTGGAGCGGTGTCACCGAGCTGAGCCCCGTCCAGTTCGAGGGCGACCTCCCCCTCGTCGGCGGCGACGGAGACGGCCTGTCCGCCCTGGACGAGACCCCCTGGAGCAGCTGGTGGGTGGGCCTGCTGGGCCGCCAGGACGGGGCCTCGCTGCTGGTCGGCGCGCTGAGCGCGGCCACCACCAAGTGGACCGTCTCCTTCCAGGAGGACCACGCCTACGTGGTCTGGGGCGGTCGGGGCGAGCGCCTCCCGGTCCAGGGCAGCCTCAGCCTGGACCCCTTCACCGCCGCGCTCGATCTGGAC
>CALGIB010000689.1 GCA_937915955.1 uncultured Pseudomonadota bacterium | reverse complement strand
CCCTGGCTGTCCAGCTCGATGTCGTGGCGGCCGACGCTCAGGTGGTTGTGGACCTGCAGGCGGAGGCCGCTGCCCGAGGCCCGGCTGTGGTCGTCCCAGAGCGAGCGGGCCACCCGGGTCCGCACCAGCGGCCAGCGCCCGGCGCGCTCGACGGTCTGCCCGGTGGCCCGATCGATGGCCTGCACCCAGGCCAGCTGGAGGTAGCCGGTGTGCACGATGGCGAAGGTGAGCACCACCTCGGGGTGGACGACGCAGAAGTGCTGCCAGCGCTTGAGCCGAAGCCCGGACGTGAATCCGGGCCAGCCGGGCAGCCGCACATCGGAGATGTCGACGTCCTGAAGGGCGCCTCGGTACTGGCCGAAGCGCAGCGCACCGGAGTCGTCGAGCAGCCGGTCTGGGGCTGGGAGCAGGGGCATGGCCGCCGAGGATAGCCCTCTTCGGGGCGAGGACCTCGGCGGGGTCCAGGCCTCAGCGGCTCCAGGCGTCCTCGTCCGTCGGGGCCTTGAGCCACATCTGCTGCAGGGAGGTCAGGATCATGAAGGCGCCGGTCAGCTGGTAGCCGGCCCCACCCAGGATGGTGACCCAGGCGAAACCGGGCGACCACTTCGTGAGCCACCAGGCCCCGATGTCCAGCACGAGGAACAGGAACGGCACGCCGATGGCGCCGGCCTTCAACCAGCCGGGGAGGCCCACGCTCAGGCTGAAGATGCCGGAGACGAAGAAGAAGATGAAGCCGATGCCGAAGAGGTGGATGTGGCTGACCCGGGCCAGCGAGTCGATGGTCGCTCCCTCGTCGATCTCCGCGTAGGGGCGGACCTCGGCGTAGCTGGTGAACGCGGGCAGGCCGGCGATGCCTCCGTGGCAGCGCACGCAGTGCTCGTTGAACTGGCCCTGGATGCTGGCGTCCCACGCGGCCTCGGACGAGCCCTTCTGGACCCACTCGACGATGTCGGCCCTGACCTGGGTGGGGGCCTTGTCCTTCATGCTGCCCTTGAGCTTGGCCTCGAGCACGCTGCCGCCGCGGTCGCCGTGGTAGCTGTAGACCACGTCCTCGACCGAGAGCCCCAGGCGGCCGTCCGCCATGCCGTGGGTGAGCAGCAGCTGCAGGCCCGCCATCAGCAAGCCGACGCCCACCACGGCCAGGAAGCCGGTGAAGAGGACGCGCAGGGAAACGCTGATCTGAGTCAGGTTCATGAGACTGGCTAACCCGAGCTTCGCGCTCGCGTCCGCGTCATCCACGGCCGCCTCCCCTCGCCAGCGTACACGCGACCGGGCCGTCGATTAGACGGCGTCCATGCTCCTTGTCCTGGCCTGCGCCACCACCCCCACCGCTCTCCCCGAACCCGCCGTCGAGGCCTCGCCCTCGACCCAGGAGGCCCGCCTCGCGGCCGTCCGCCTGGAGCTGGCCCAGGGTCGACCCACCCCCGTGACCACCGACCTGCGCGACCTGCCCGAGGCCGAGCGCCAGATGGTCGGCCACCTGCTGGTGGCCGCCGAGATCATCGAGCGGCTCTACCTGCGGCAGCGCGGCGCCTTCGGCATGCAGCCCACGGACCCGGACAGCCAGGCGCTGTTCCACCGCAACCAGGGCCCCTGGTGCGACTCGCCGGCCACCAAGGACGACCCGGCCTGCTCCGCCATGGACGGGGCCCCGCCCTACCTCGTCGACGTCTACCCGCCTCAGCTCCAGACCGGGGACTTCTGCGCCGACCTCGAGGCCCGCGACGCCCAGGTGATGGATCCCTTCCACGTCGCGCGGCTCCAGGGCGAGGCGCTGATCGCCCTGCCCTACACGCAGGCCTGGCCCGAGGACATGGCCGCCGCCGCGGCCTCGCTGAGCGCCGCCGCCGAGGCCCTCGAAGGCACCGAGGAGCTGGCACTGCAGGCCTACCTGCGGGCCGCCGCGCAGGCCTTCGGCGACAACGACTGGCAGCAGGCGGACGTGGCCTGGGCCGCCATGAACCAGCGGAACTCGTCCTGGTACCTGCGGGTGGGCCCCGACGAGACGTACTGGGAGCCCTGCTCCCGCCACGCCGGCTTCCACATGGTGCTGGCCCGCGTGAACCCCGCCGGCCTGGTCTGGCAGGACACCCTGGCGCCCGTGAAGCAGGACATGGAGGCCTCCCTGGCCGCGCTGGCCGGCCCCCCCTACCTCGAGCGCGCCGTCGGCTTCGAGCTGCCCGAGTTCATCGACGTCGTGCTGAACGCCGGGGACGCCCGGCAGCCCCGAGGCGCCACGGTCGGCCAGAGCCTGCCCAACTGGGGGCCGGTGGCCGACGCGGGCGGGCGCACGGTCGCGATGACCAACCTGTTCAAGGATCCGCTGACGCTGGAGGGCCAGCGCCGCACCATGGAGTCCCTGCTCTGCCCGGCGACGATGCCGCTCTGGGCGCCCGACGGCGAGCCCTTCCTGGTCACCACCGTGCTGCACGAGGCGGCCCACAACCTGGGCCCGATCGGCGGCCACCGGGTCCAGGGACAGTCCGACGAGGAGCGCTTCGGCGGCCCCCTGGCCAGCATGCTCGAGGAGCTCAAGGCCCAGACCGCCGCGCTCTACTTCACCGAGCACCTGGCCGCCGACGGCGTGCTGTCCGAGGACATGGTGATGCCCATGCACATGGCCGACCTGGCCTGGGCGATGGGCCAGGTGGCCGACGGCATGAACACGGCCGAGGGCACCCCCAAGGCCTACCCTCGACTCGCCGCGGTGCAGCTGGGCTGGCTGATGGACCAGGGGGCCCTGTCCTGGCAGGACAGCCTGGCCGCCAACGGCACCGACACCGGCTGCTTCGAGCTGCACGCCGAGGCCCTGCCCGCCGCCGTGGACAGCCTGTCCGCCGAGGTCTTCCGCATCAAGGGCGCGATGGACGTGCCGGCCGCGCAGGACCTCGAGGCGCGCTACGTCACGCCCGAGGGGGGCGCGCCGGCCTGGCACGCCCTCGTCGCGGAGCGCTACCAGCGCGAGGCCCGCCCCAGCTTCACCTACACGGTGCTGCTGGACTGAGATGCCCGACCTCGACCTCAGCGGCGCGGAGCTCAAGGAGATGCTGCGGGTCGCCGGCCACAAGCTGGGCGGCTTCCTGGACAGCCTCCCCCAGCAGCCGCTGTCCCGCCTGGACGGCAGCGCGCGCCTGGCTCGCCGCATGGACGAGCCCTGCCCCCAGCACGGTCAGCCCTTCCCTCGCCTGCTGGCCCAGCTCCTCGACCAGGTCACGCCCATCAGCCTGAACACGGCCTCGGGCGGCTACCTGGCCTTCATCCCGGGCGGCGGCCTGCCCCAGGCGGCGGTCGCGGACCTGGTCACCGGCGTGGTCAACCGCTTCACCGGGCTGTGGATGCCGGCCCCGGGGTGGGTGCAGCTCGAGACCTCGGTCCTGAAGTGGATGTGCGGCTGGGTGGGCTACGGGACCGAGTCCGGAGGCTGCCTGACCAGCGGCGGCTCCCAGGCCACGGTCAACGCGCTGGTCGCCGCCCGCGAGGCCGGCTTTCGCCGCGTCTACGTGTCCTCCCTGACCCACCACTGCGTCGCCAAGGCCGCGCGCGTGGTCGGCTTGCCCGTCCTCGAGCTCCCGCTGGGGGCTGACCTCAAGCTCCACCCCGAGGTCGTGCCCGCCGAACCCGGCGTGCTCGTCGCCAGCGCCGGCAGCACCGCGGTAGGCGCCGTGGACCCCTTGTCCGCGCTCGCGGACCGAGCCGAGCGAGACGGCCACTGGCTGCACGTCGACGGCGCCTATGGCGGCTGCTTCGTGCTCACGGAGCGGGGCCGCGCCTTGCTCGAGGGCATGGAGCGGGCCGACTCCATCGTGCTCGACCCGCACAAGGGCCTGTTCCTGCCCTACGGCACCGGCGCCCTGCTCGTGAAGGACCGCCGCCGCCTGCTCGAGGCCTTCTCGGTCGAGGCCAGCTACCTGCCCGAGCCGAACGCGGACCAGGACCGCTGGGACTTCGCCAACCTCACTGGCGAGCTGAGCCGCCCCTCGCGCGGCCTGCGGGTCTGGCTGCCGCTCAAGATGCACGGCGTCGGCGCCTTCCAGCGCGCCCTCGACGCCAAGCTCGATCTGGCGCACCGGGCCGCCTCGGCGATCGCGAGCTTGCCCTTCGTGCGCCTGGTGACCCCCTCCGAGC
>CALGIB010000688.1 GCA_937915955.1 uncultured Pseudomonadota bacterium | reverse complement strand
GCTGCCGTGGGCGGTCAGGATCAGCACAGGGATGCTGTCGTCGACCTCGTGCACGCGGGCCATCACGTCCAGGCCGTCCTCGCCCTCGAGGCGGAGATCGGAGAGCACGACGTCCGGGCGCTCGGAGACCATCAGCTGCAGGGCCTCGTCGCCTGTGCGCGCCGTGACGGTGCGGTAGCCCCCCGAGCGCAGGCGCATGCTCAGGACGGTCAGGATGTTGGCGTCGTCGTCGACGAGCAGGACCGTGGGTTCCATGGGAATCCGAGTGTTGGCAATTCCCTACAGTGTCCGTTTTTTCCTACACCGGCAAGGCCTGACCCGGAACGAGGGTGAAGCAGAACCGGGCCCCCCCGCCCTGCGCCTCCTCGACCCAGATGCGTCCTCCGTGCGTGTCCACGATCTCCCGGCAGATGTAGAGGCCCAGGCCCGTGCCCCCTCGATGTTCTTGATCCGGGGCCTGAAAGAAGCGCTCGAAGATCCTCTTTCGGTGGACCTCGGGCACACCCGGCCCCTCGTCCTCGACCGTGATCAGCACGGCCCGGTCACCGCGCCGGACCCAGGTGTCGCCCTCGCGCAGGCTGGCCTCGACCGTCACGGTGCCTCCGTGGGGGCTGAACTTCAGCGCGTTGCCGACCAGGTTCATGAGCACCTGATCGACCATGCCCTTGTTCACCACGACGCGAGGCAGCTCCTCGGGCGCCCGGAAGACCAGGCTCACCGAGCGCTGGGTCGCGAGCAGCTCGAGCTCGCTGACCACCGTGCGGATGGTGGCGCGCACGTCCCCGGGGGTCAGCTCGGCCTGACCGCTGCCCAGCCGGGACAGGTCGAGCACGTTGGCCACGAGGCCCCGCAGCCGCCGCACGTCGGACTCGAGCACCGAGACCAGGGCGCGCTGATCGGCCGAGAGCGGCCCGGCCACCTCCTCGGAGAGCAGGGCGGTGGCCTCGGACATGCTGGTCAAGGGCGTCTTGAGGTCGTGGCTCACGTTCGCGAAGAAGTCGATCTTCATGCGGTCGAGCTCGGCGATGCGGCCCGCCATGCGGTCGAAGGCCGAGGCGAGCTCGCCGAACTCGTCCTGGCGCTCGAGCTCGATGCGGTACTCGAAGTCCCCGGCGGTGAGCGCTCGGGTGCCCCGCTCCAGCTCACGCATGGCCGAGCTCAGGTCGCGGGCGACGACGTAGGAGACCCAGCCGCCCAGGACCAGCACCAGGCCCACCATGAAGATGATGAAGGCCCCCGTGGTGCGCCCGGTCTGGGCCACCGTGCGCAGGTCGGCCTGCATGGCGACGCGGAACTCGCTGTGGCGGAGCTCCAGCTCCTGGACCATGGCGCGGGCGGCGCGCTGGGCCTCACCACGATCCCCTGGGGGGCCCGAGAAGCCGGCCAGGGCCTCGTACTCGCCGAGCAGCAGCCCGAGGTGCTCGATGTGCTGCTCGTCCTGGCTGATCACGGGCACGCGGGTGTGCAGCAGCTGGCTGCGCAGCCTGGCCTCGTCCAGGTAGTAGAGATCCCCGGTCTCGGCGTAGCGCTCGAGCAGCGCGTACTCCTCGCGGAAGGTGCCGACGGCGTCCGCGGCGGTCACCATCCGGCGGACCTGCAGCGCGCGAGCCTGCTGCACCGAGCTGGTCATCGTCCACAGCGCCGCCACGGCGAGCAGGCCCGTCAGCAGCAGCGGAACCAGCGGCGCCAGCTGGGCCAGCAGCAGCCGATTCTGGAACTTCAAGCCAGCGCCTCGGCCAGCACAGCCCAGTCCTCGAGCTGCAGCTGCTCGGCCCGCTTGCCTCCGCCGACGGTGGCGTCCAGGGCCTGGGCCGCGCGGGCCTTGTCGAAGGCCGTGGTGAGGCTGTTGCGGAGGGTCTTTCGGCGCTGGGAGAAGCCAGCGCGCACGACCTTCTCGAAGAACTCGGCCCCCACCGAGCCCACCAGCGGCTGCTCGCGGCGCTCGAAGACCACCACGCCCGACTGGATCCTGGGCCGAGGGTGGAAGGCCTCGGGCGGCAGCGTGAGCGCCAGCCAGGGCCGCGTGAAGGCCTGCGCCATGACGCTCAGGGAGGACCAGGCCTTGGTGCTGGGCTGGGCCGTGATGCGCTGGGCGACCTCGAGCTGGAACATCAGCACGAGGCGGTCGAAGCGGCGCTCCGGCAGCATCCGCAGCAGGATGGGCGTGCCCACGTTGTAGGGCAGGTTGGCGCAGACGGTCCAGCCCGCGCCCGGGGCCAGCGCGGCCATCGGCAGCTTCAGCGCGTCGCCCTGGACCAACTCCAGGCCCGGGTGAGCTCGACGCAGCGCAGGTCGCAGCCGGTCTCCAGCAGCTTGCCCGTCATCGCCCCCAGGCCCGGCCCGATCTCGAGCACGCGGTGGCCGGGAGCGGCCTGGGACAGGTCCACGATGGTCTGGACGGCGTGCTCGTCGACGAGGAAGTTCTGGCCGAAGCGCTTGCGAGCGCGCTGCTCGAGCTGACCGAGGAGCTTGGCGGGGTGGGTCAAGAGGCCTCCGGGACAGCGAGCTGGGACAGCGGCCAGCCAGGCCGAGCGCTGGTCGAGAGCGGGTCGCGCTGCCCCCGGAGCAGGCGCAGGCGGCCGGCGTGCGCGATCATGGCGCCGTTGTCCGTGCAGCGGCTTCTTGGCGGCAGGTAGACCTGCAGAGGCAGCTGGGCGGCGCGCTCCCTCAGCTCGGAGTTGGCGGCGACCCCCCCGGACAGCGCCAGGCGGGTCACGCCCGTGCGCCTGGAGGCCCGCAGCACGCGGTCGAGCAGCACGTCCACGACGGCGGCCTGGAAGCTGGCGGCCAGGTCCTCGGGGCGGGTGTCGGGGTGCTGGTGCTGGTGCTTGCGGACGGCGGTCTTCAGGCCGCTGAAGGACCAGTCCAGGTCGCGCTTCTTGACCACCGGGCGAGGCAGGGGGACCGATCGCGGGTCCCCGCCCTTGCTGAGCCGGTCGACGATGGGGCCGCCCGGGTAGCCCAGGCCCATGACCCGGGCGACCTTGTCGTAGGCCTCGCCAGCGGCGTCGTCGACGGTGCTGGCCAGCACCTCGTAGTCGCCCACGTCGCGGGCCAGGTAGAGCTGCGTGTGCCCTCCGCTGACCACCAGGCCGAGGAAGGGGAAGGCGGGCGCGGGGTCCTCGAGCAGCGGGGACAGCAGGTGGCCCTCGAGGTGGTTGACCCCCAGGAAGGGGCAGCCCCAGGCGGCGGCGGCGGCCTTGCCGAAGGAGAGCCCGACGAGGACGGCGCCGATCAGGCCCGGGCCCGAGGTGGCGGCGACGGCGTCGGGGCGCCGAAGACCCGCCTGGCTGAGCGCCCGCTGCACGACGCTGGACAGCTTCTCGGCGTGGGCGCGCGAGGCCAGCTCGGGCACGACGCCCAGGTACTCGGCGTGCACGGTCTGGGTGTAGACGACGTCCGAGAGGACGCCCGTGGGGCCCACGACGGAGGCGGCGGTCTCGTCGCAGCTGGTCTCGATTCCGAGCACGAACATGGAGCGCAGCTAACCCTAGGGGATGCTGATGACCCAGCTCTCGTCGAGGAAGTCGCTCGGCCAGGGCCCCCCGAACTCGGGGTCGTAGCAGGCGTCCTCGGGGCAGCTGCTCACGCAGACCTGCTCGTTGAGCTCCTGGCTGGCCTCGGTGCCCCAGTGCAGCACCAGCGCGTCCAGCTGCTTCTCGCAGTAGTTGAGGTCGGTCGCGACGACACGCAGCGTCTGGCCCGGCCTGGCCTCGAAGCTCACCGGGGCGTGGGTGCTGCGCCCGCCGTCGGCGTCCTCGAAGATCAAGGCGCCGTCCAGATAGAGCGCGACGTCGTCGTCCACGGACCAGTGATCGAAGATGCTGTCCCCGCCGGAGAGCACGTACTCGGCGGGCTCGTCCGGGGCCCATACGGTGACGGTGACCTCGTCCGAGTCCTGCTGCCCCGTGCCGTCGGTGGCCCTCAGAGTCAGGGTCTGCTCGCCAGCAGAGAGCCCTGTCGACAGGCTCACGCGGCCGTCCGCCTCGGGCGTGACGGTGCCCAGCAGCGCGCCGTCTGCGTACCAGGCGACCAGCAGGTTCTGCAGCCCGCCGTCGTCCACCACGACGCCCTCGAGGTCCACGGTGTCCGTGGTGAGTAAGTAGTTGCCCCAGTCCGGCGAGGTGATCTCCACCTGCGGGGGCTGGCCCTGCTCTTCGGCGTTGCCCAGCAGGCGCACGGCGACCACCGGATCCTCGGGATCGTTGCTGCCGATGAGCAGGCTGCCGTCCCAGGGGCTCTCGTCCTGCGGCGCGAAGGTCACGAGCAGCTCCAGG
>CALGIB010000687.1 GCA_937915955.1 uncultured Pseudomonadota bacterium | reverse complement strand
TGGGGTCCCCAGGCGCCGGAGCCGCGCTGCTGCCAGACCCCTCCGCCTGGGCCCACGGCCACGGCGCTGCAGCCGGTCCGGGCGAAGACCCCGGTGAGCGGTCGCGCGCCCTCGATGGAGCTGCTCTGCCAGGCCCCTTCGACCTGCTCGAGCACCAGGCCCGAGGTGGCGCCGCCGACGGCCAGCAGGCGCTCACCGTCGCCGTGGACGGTGAAGAGCGGCTGGTCGAGGACCCCGCTGGCCTCGACCACCAGCTCCTCGCCGTCCAGCCGCAGGACCTGACCCCCCGCGCCCACGACGTGCTGGCCCCAGGTCTTCCAGAGCGCCGAGTCCACCGGGACCGAGAGCGGCCTCCAGTCCTGGCCGTCCCGCAACCAGACGCCCTCGCTGCCCACGGCCAGGGTGTCCGAGACGCCGAAGATGGTGCCGGGCAGCTCGACGCGGAGAGGCGGATCCTGGCTGAAGTCCAGCAGTCGACCCTCGCCGGAGAGCCAGTCGCCGTCCAGCGCGATCCACCACAGATCGCCCTCGTCGTCCACCGGCAGGGGCCGCCAGGCCCCGTCCACCAGGGTCCACGCCGCGGGCCCGAAGCCCACGTCCGAGCCGACCACCACGGGCTGCTCGCCGCCACGGACGGCGGTGAAGCCCGCAGCCTGGTCCCTCGCCACGAGCTGCCAGTCGGCGCGGGCCTGCGTGTCGCCGGTCCCGGCTGGTGGCCCGGAGCAGCTGAGGAGCAGGAGGGCCCGGAGGCTCAGGAGCGCAGCACTCGGGACAGGAAGAGGCGCCGGTCCGTGCTGACCTTGCCGTCGATGCGTCGGGAGGGGACCTCCATGTAGACGCCGATGTCCTCGAAGTCGCGCTGGGTGTACATGTCCAGCCCGCGGTCACCCTTTCGGGCCGAGGCGCGCAGCAGCGCGTAGGTGTAGACCTGCTGGTCGATGGCCTGGATGCGCTCCTCGACCATGGCGCCGCCCAGCCCCAGGCCGCGGTACTGGTCCAGCACGCCCAGCTCCGAGAGGTAGAAGGTCGAGGCCACCGGCAGCAGGCCCTGCACGTGGCGGACGACGTCCTTGCGGCTGGACAGGGGCACCGCGAAGCCGAAGCCGACCACGGTGCTCAGGCCTCGCACGGCGAGCAGTGTGACGTGGCCGTCGGTCTGCAGCTGGCGCTTGAGGACGGACTCGGCCTCGTAGGGCCAGAACTTCTCGTGGTACGGCGGCTCTGACCAGACGGTCTGGTAGGCCCCGACGAAGGACGCCCGGTAGGGCAGCGCCTCTCGGGTGTTCTGGATGCGGACGAGTGAGACGTCCCGATCAAAGCGTCGAAGTTCCACGGCCCGAGTCTAACGAGGTCGTCGGACCGTGGGGGACTCAGTCCCTCGCGATGCGGGCCTCGGCCTGCACCCGGCCGTCGGTGACGATGGCGCGCACGACGATCTGGCCGGCCCCCATCGCGGCGTGGGCCTCGGCGGCCTCGCCGACGAGCTCGACCATGACGTCCTCGCCGTGCACGGCGCGCACCTGGACCTCGGTGGGGTGCAGGGCCATGCCCTGACCCAGCGCCTTGAGCACGGCTTCCTTGACGGCCCAGGCCATCGTGAGGTCGCGGTCGCTGGTCAGCAGGTCGCGCTCGGCGGCCGCGAACCAGTCCTCGGCGAAGCTGTCCGAGCGGTGCTCGATCTGCTCGATGTCCACGCCGATGCGCCCGATCCGGCTGGCCAGGGCCACCGCGACTCCGCCGCTGTGGCTGATCGAGATGCTGGGTCCGGGCTCGCCGTCGATGAGGGCGATGGGCTGGCCCGAGGCCAGGTTCTCGATGCGGATCTGCTCGGGGCGAGCGCCAGTCAAGGCGGCCAGCGCGCGCTTGGCCGCGATGCGTCCAGCCAGGCGGTCGGCCTGCCGCTTGGGCGTGCCTCGCTTGCGCAGGTCGTCCAGCTCGTGCTCGTCCATCCAGGGTCGCGAGTCCTCGCCGACGCTGGCCGAGCCGGCGATGGCCTCGGTCAGCAGCGCGCGCAGGTTCTCGCCGCCGCCCGCGACGACCACGGCGGTGCCGAAGGCGGTCTCGACCCAGCCCTCCTCGGGCTCGGGGAAGCGCTGCGCTTCGGGCAGCGGGCCGGTGTCGACCATGCGGAAGCCGCGCACGGACATCACCCGGCCGTCCTCGCCGTCGACGTCCAGGTCGTAGGCTCCGTCAGGGCGCCGCAGGACCGTGATCTGCAGGTCCTCGCCGTCGCGCACCGGCCGGCTGACCCAGCTGGCCTCGACCGACTCCGGCAGCGCCATGCGGCCCTCGGCGATCATGGTGTGCAGGCCCGCGGCCTGGAAGGCGGCCTCGAGCGCCAGGGGCGAGGTGATCAGGCCCTCGGCGATGTAGGCGTGGTCCACCCGAGCGCTGCAGAGCAGCCCGTCGCTCGCGACGGCCTCGGCGCCGCGCAGCACCTGGAAGGCGGGGCCGTGGAAGAAGCGGCGGTAGATGTCGCCGCGCCCCACGGCGTCCTCGGCCCAGAACGCAGGCGGAATGGGCGCCATCTCCGGGCGCACGTCCAGCAGCACGGTGCCGCTGAAGTGCTCGGTGCGGATCAGCTTGCCGGTCTTGCTGGGGCGCTCGCTGTACAGCGTGCAGCGCACCGTGCCGTCGAGCTGGGGGACGCCGCGCATCTCGAGGTGCGAGGGCTCGCCGCGGTAGAGCTTGATGGGGCGCTTGAAGGAGACCTCGCGCAGGCCCGACCAGGGGCGACCGGGGCGGGCGAGCTGGGCGGCGGCCGCCATGAGCTCGACGCCCATGACGCCCGGCAGCACGGGCTTGCCGTCGATGCTGTGGTCCAGGATCCAGGGGTCCCGCTCGGCGTCCAGCTTGTAGCGGGCCACGACGACCTCGCCGTCCAGCTCCATGCTGTCCAGCTTGGGGTGGTTCGGCGAGGGCACGAAGTCGCCCAGCCGCCCGGCCACGACGACCTCGCCCTCGGCTCCAGCGGCGATCAGGTCTACGGCCAGCGCCGCGCCGGCCAGCGCTGGCATGAGCTCGACGCCGCGGGACTCGAGCAGGGTCTGCATGCCCCCCCGGACGGCCATGCCGACGTCGGCCCAGGCTGTCCAGTCCACGTGCAGCGAGCGAGGTCGCAGCGTGCAGACCTGGGCCAGGGCCTCGTTGGCGGCGGAGTAGTCGACCTGCCCTTCGTTCCCGAAGCGGCCGGCCACCGAGCCCATGCTCAGCAGCCATGCCTCCTCGCCCATGGACTCGGCCAGGGCCAGGCCCCCCAGGGCCTTGCCGTCGAAGACGCGGTGGAAGGCGGCCTCGTCCTTGTCCTGAATCAGCCGGCTCTCCTCGACGCCGGCGCCGTGGATCACGCCGTCCACGCGGCCGTAGCGGCTGCGCACGTCGGCCACCAGGCTGCGCACGGCGGCGGGGTCGGCCATCTCGCAGGTGCGGTACTCGACGGTGCTCCCCAGGGCGCGCATGTACTCGACGTTGGCGCGGATCTCCTCGGCCTTGCGGAGCCTGCCCAGCTGCTTCTCGATCTGCGCGGGGGTGCCGCGCTCTCCGGCGGCCTTCAGCTCGGCCTTGATGCGGTCCTTCTCGGCGTTGAGATCCAGCGCGCCCTGCGAGGCGGGGCTGCGGCCGACGAGCACCATGGTGGTCGGCGCGCGGCGGCAGAACTCCATGGCCACCTGCGCGGTGATGCCCCGACCGCCGCCGGTGGCGATGACGACCTGGTTGTCCGCGGGGGCGCGGCCGGGCTCCGGGTGGCCCTCGACCGCGAGCTCGATGACCTCGCGGTGGCCGGCGTTGTCGTGGAAGATCTCGACGCTGCCGTCCGAGGCGGACAGCTCGTCGCAGAGCAGGCGGGCGATGCTGTCGGGGTCGACCTCGGGCGCGACGTCGATGACCCGCGCGTAGCAGTCCTTCCACTCGCGGTTGAGCGCCTTGGTGAAGCCGCAGCGGCTGCCGTCGAACCAGGCCTGGTCCGGGGTCATGCCCTCGTGCTCACCCAGCATGGTCAGGCAGATCCAGTCGCGGACGCCCTCGCCGACCAGGCCCTTGGCGGCTCGGAAGACCTCGAGCACGTCGCTGGCCACGTCGATGACGGTGTCGGGGATCTCGCCCTCGAGGGCCTGGCAGGCGCCTCGGCGAGCCAGCTCCTCGACGAGGGCCTCGACGACGGGGCCGTCGCCCATGAGGCGCACCTTGCGGCCGGTCAGGTTGCCGGTCACGCTCGAGGGGCGGCTGACCCGCACGGGGCGGCGGATCCAGAAGCTCGGGGGCAGCTCGCTGGGCGGGTCGTCGGCGTGCTCGCTGTGGTAGTCGTCGAGCTCCGCGCCGGGGGAGGCGGGGGTCGAGGTGCCGCCGACCTTCGCGGACAGCCACTCGGCCAGCTTGCCGATGGTCGGGAAGTCCGCGAGGTTGAAGTCGTCCTCGCGCTCGACGCCGAAGTGGTCGCGGACCTCGGAGAAGATCTCGGCCTGCTTGACGGTGTCGATGCCGAGGTCGGCCTCGAGCTCGTAGTC
>CALGIB010000686.1 GCA_937915955.1 uncultured Pseudomonadota bacterium | reverse complement strand
GGCCTTCCTGGTCCTGCGGTTCGCCCTGACGCTGTGGTTCGCCGCGCTGTGGGTCTTCCTGCAGCAGGCAGAGAAGCTGACGGTCGTCGCGATGGACTGGCTGATCTTCGCGCCGCCCGCCGTCGGCCTCGGCTACATGGCGGCGGCGACGGGGGGCGCGGCGAGCCCCTACGTGGCGGGAACGACCCTGCTGGTGGCGGCCCGGACGATCCTGGTGCCCGGCGAAGCACGGCGACACCTGCCCGTCGTGACATTCCTGGTCGTCTCGTACCCGCTCTGCCTGCTGCTGTTCGGCGTCCACCACGGGAACGTCCTGGCCTGGCTGGGTGACACCCAGGAGATGGGCTATCTGGCCGCGAACCTGTTCCCCCTGGTCGCTGTGGCCGGGATCGGGCTGGTGGCCAGCGACATGATCCACGCCATGCACCAGCGGCTCGTTTCCGCCCGTTCGCTCGGTCGCTACAAGATCAAGAAGGAGCTGGGGCGCGGCGCCATGGGCGTGGTCTACCTGGCCTGGCACCGGGACCTTGGCCGCCCCTGCGTCATCAAGGTCGTCAATCCGGAGCGGGACGGCTCGGGGGCCCTGCGTCGCCGCTTCGAGCGGGAGGCGCGGGAGACGTCGCTGCTCAGCTCGCCCTACACCGTGCAGGTCTTCGACTTCGGGATCACCCAGGAAGGGCAGCTCTTCTACGTGATGGAGTACCTGGACGGCGAGAGCCTCCAGGATCGCCTCGACGCCCAGGGGCCCCAGGCCTTCGATCTGGTGGCCCGCTGGATGATCTACGCCTGTGAGAGCCTCGCCGAGGCCCACGCCCGGCTGCTCATCCACCGCGACATCAAGCCCGCCAACCTCTTCCTGGCCCGGACGGCGGATGGCCGTGAAGTCGTCAAGGTCCTGGACTTCGGGATTGCCCGCAAGGTGGACGAGAACGCCGAACCCGGCCGTCGCCGTCCCCTGCGCCTGGGCACCCGCCTGCCGGCCGAGGCCCACCTCACGGCCGTCGGCACCATCATGGGGACGCCCCTCTACGTCGCACCGGAGGTCCTCCGGGGTGATCAGGCGGACCACCGTGCCGACCAGTACAGCCTCGCCGCCACCGCCTACCATCTGCTGACCGGGCGGCCGGTCTTCGGCGCCTCCAGCATCGAGGAGCTCCTGCTCAAGACCCTCGACGTGGAGCCGGAGCTTCCCTCCTCGCTGCTGGAAGGGTCGGTCCTCCCCGAGGCGGTCGATTCGATCCTGCTTCGCGCGCTGGCCAAGGACCCCGCCCACCGCTTCGAGTCCATGGAGGCGCTCCGCCAGGCGTTGGAGCCCTTCGCCTCGGCCCCCGGCAGCTCGACGCAGTCCTTCGTGCCCTTGCGGGGCGACGACTGAGAAGGGCCTCGCGGGGCCGGATTCTGCGGCACTTCACAGACCCTTTACAAAGGGGAGGGGGGCTCGTAGCGTGGGCTGCCCTTTCGAAGGCCCCGGAGTGCAGATGTCGACCCACCGTCCGCCCAACTTCCTGACACTTCTGGCCCTGCTACTCGCCCTGCCCCTCCTCGGTTGCGATCCGGGCTGGGGTCGCGGGGGCGGCGGAGGGGACGACGACGATTCTGCCGCCGGG
>CALGIB010000685.1 GCA_937915955.1 uncultured Pseudomonadota bacterium | reverse complement strand
GCGTGGGCCACGGCCTGGCCGGCGGCCTGAGCGCGGAGCACGGCCTGGCGGCAGGCGCCGAAGGTCGAGCCCCAGCTGACGACCAGCAGGCCCTCCTCGGGTCCGACGACGTCCTGCTCGGGGATGAAGTCCGCGATGCGGGCGACCTTCTCGGCGCGGAGCTGGCACATGCGCTCGTGGTTGGCGGGGTCGTAGCTGACGTTGCCGCTGCCCTCGGCCTTCTCGAGGCCGCCGATGCGGTGCTCGAGGCCGGGGCTTCCGGGAACGGCCCAGGGGCGGGCCAGGCTGGCCTCGTCGCGGACGTAGGCCAGGAAGCCACCCTCGGGGTCCGGGTTGTTGTTCTCGGTCACCTTGCGGTTGGGCAGCTCGGGGAGCTCCGAGACGACCGGCAGCCTCCAGGGCTCGGCGCCGTTGGCCAGATAGCCGTCGGTCAGCAGGACCACCGGGCTCATGCTGTGCAGGGCCAGGCGGCAGGCCTCGAAGGCCATCTCGAAGCAGTCCGAGGGGGTCGAGGCGGCGATCACGCAGGCCGGGGCCTCGCCGTTGCGGCCGTACATGGTCTGCAGCAGGTCCGACTGCTCGGTCTTGGTCGGCAGGCCCGTGGACGGGCCGCCGCGCTGCACGTTGACGACGACGAGGGGGAGCTCGGTCATCACGGCCAGGCCCAGGGCCTCGCCCTTGAGCGCCAGGCCGGGGCCCGAGGTCGTGGTGATGCCCAGCGCGCCCGCGTAGCTGGCGCCGATGGCCGTGCAGATGCCGGCGATCTCGTCCTCGGCCTGGAAGGTCCCCACGTTCATGTGCTTGTAGCCGCTCATGAAGTGCAGGATGTCGCTGGCCGGGGTGATGGGGTAGCTGCCCAGGAAGAGGTGCAGGCCGCTCTTGTGCGCAGCGGCGGCGAAGCCCAGCGCGGTGGCCTCGTTGCCGGTCACGCTGCGGTAGGTGCCGGGCGCGAGTCGAGCCGCGGGGACCGAGTAGTTGCGCTGGAGCAGCTCCAGCGTCTCCGCGAAGCTCCATCCCGCCTCGAGGCAGCGCAGGTTGGCCTCGTCGAAGGGGGCCTTGAACTTGGAGGTGATCCAGCTCTTGGTGAACGCCATGTCCCGGTCGTAGAGCCAGTAGCTCATGCCCAGCGCGAAGAAGTTCTTGCTGCGGTCGACCTGCTTGGCGTTCAGGCCCAGGCCCTCGACCGCCTTCTTCGTCAGCGAAGCCAGGGGCACCGGCACCACGAAGTACTCGTCCACGGTGCCGTCATCGAGCGGGTTGGTCTCGAGCTCGGCCTTCTCGAGGTCGCGCTTGCCGAACTTGTCCGTGTTCACGATGATCGTGCCGGCCTTCGACAGCTTGTGCAGGTTCGCCACGAGGGCGGCGGGGTTCATCGCGACCAGCACCGCGGCGTCGTCGCCGGGGGTGTAGATGTCGCCGCTGCTGATCTGCAGCTGGAAGCCCGAGACGCCGGCGCGGGTCCCGGCGGGGGCGCGGATCTCGGCCGGGTAGTCCGGCAGCGTCGACAGGTCGTTTCCGGCAAGGGCAGACGTGTCGGTGAACTGGGTCCCCGTCAGCTGCATGCCGTCGCCGGAGTCCCCGGCGAAGACGATGGTGACGCTCTCACGCGTCTCGGTGGGCTTGGAGGTCTGCATTCAACATCCGATTCGGGTGGCCAAGACGGCTAACCCACTTCCTGTGCATTGAGGGTAGGTTCAGTGGATGCTGATGTACCTGCTCGCCTGCCAGCCAGCGTTCGACAGCCGGCGCCTGCCAGGTTCGCCGGACTCGCGACCCGGGCCCGTCGCCGACGACAGCTCGAGGGACAGTCCGGAGCCCGACAGCGACTGGACCGAGCCCTCGGATCCCGGCCTTCCGGAGCTGGGGGATAGCGTCGAGACCGTCAGCGTCACACTCCGCACCTGGGACGAGGGATACGCCGGCACCGACGACACGTTGCGGCTCTGTCTGGCCGGGGCCTGCTGGGGACTGTACCGGGACGACTGGAACGACAACGAGCGGGGGGCGGTCGAGGTCTTCCACCTGGAGGGCGGCGGCCTGGCCCCCTCCTCGCTGAGCGAGGCCGCGCTGCAGATCGACGACGGCGGCGACCAGTACCGGCCCGAGTGCCTGGCGGTCAGCCTGGACGGCCACCCCTGGCTGAGCCACGACGAGCTGGCGGTGAAGCTGGGCGACCAGTCCGACGAGGTGGGCGAGCTCACGCTGCCCGCCGAGCTGAACAGCCTGGGCTGCTGGGACAGCGTGCTCACCCACGGCCCGATCTGGAGCGCGCCGGAGCCGGGCTCCCTGGGCCTGTCCTACCGCCTGGACGCGACCCGTCGCGTCGAGCTGTTCGCGCTCCGCAGCGGCCTCGAGCACCTCGTCCACGTCGGCTACCCCGCGCCCGAGGATGACTTCACGGAGCAGGTCCGGCTGGACGGGCTGGCCAGCGGGGACTGGCGGATCCGTATGGAGGTCGACGGCGTCGAGGTCGGCCGCTGGACCCGGACCGTGCCTACGGGCGAGGAGTCGACGCTGCGCTTCGCCTTCGGCAGCTGC
>CALGIB010000684.1 GCA_937915955.1 uncultured Pseudomonadota bacterium | reverse complement strand
CCTACGAGGCCCTCTACGACACCTACCTGGAAGCCGAGCAGTGCCCCACCGGCGTGCCCGGAAAGAAGCAGCAGCCCTGGAAGGAGGGCAACCCTGCCTACGCCGCGCTCGGGTGGTTGCCCCACGGCCACGTCAGGGGCGTCTACGAGATCACCACGGTCCCGGGCAGCAGCAGCAGCAGCGGCGGTGAGTTCCACATCGTCGGGCGCACCGACGTCGACGGCGACGGCGTGCTGGCCCGCTTCACCGCCACGCAGCTCTCGACAGGCACCCTGGTCACCGAGAACTACGTCTATTGAGTCCTGCGACGGAGCAGCGCCTGCTCCGCTGGGCGCCCTGGGTCCTCTTGCTGCTCACCGCCGCGGCCTACGCCGGCGTTCCGCACCTGGGCTTCGTCTGGGACGACATCCCGCTGGTCCGGGACAACCTCGTCACGGGGGATCCCCAGGCCCTCCGGGCTGTCTTCGGCATGGATCTGTGGGCGACCGCGGGCGGCGTCGCAGGCGACAGCGGCTACTACCGGCCGATGATCCTGCTCGACCTGGCGCTGGATCGCCTGCTCTGGGGGCTCTCCCCCGCCGGCCACCACCTGCACTCGCTGGCCTGGCACCTGCTGGCCTCCGGCCTGCTCTACCGTCTGCTACGGACCCAGGTCCAGTCCATCCCAGCGCTCGCGGGCGCGGCCCTCTTCGCGCTGCACCCGATGCAGTCGGAGTCCGTCATCTGGGTCGCCGCCCGGAACGACTCCATGGCCGCGGCCTTCGTGTTCGCCAGCTGCCTGGTCCTGCAGCCCCGAGGGGCCCGGCCAGGGCGCTGCGCCGCCGGCGCCCTGCTCGTCCTGGCCGGCATGCTCTCCAAGGAGACCGCCATCCTCGCGCCCGTGCTCCTGCTGGGCCTGGACCTCGTCGGGGGCGGCCCGCTGCTGTCCGGCTGGCGACGGCACCTCGCCTCCTGGCTGGGGATCGTAGGCTGGGCGACGCTCCGGGCCTCCTCGGGCGTGGGCCGAGCGGGCCTGCCCGAGGCCGAGAGCCTGAAGTGGCTCGGCTCGCTCGCCCCCGAGCTGCTGGGCCACTACGCCGGGCGGATCGTCTGGCCCCATCCCCTCTCCGTGGGCCACACGCTCGAGTACCTGGAGTGGCAGCCCGCACACCTCGGCGCGTTGGCGTTGATCCTGGGCCTGGTCCTGCTGCTGGCGTGGCGGGGCGGCCGGCTGGCCTGGGTAGGCCTGCTCTTCGCCGGCGCCGCGCTGGTCCCGACGGCGCTGGCGATCGCCATGCGCGGACAGATCGGCGAGCGCTACCTCTACCTCCCCCTCGGGGGCCTCGCCCTGGCCCTCGCCGCAGCCTGGCCCGAAAGCCGCCGCAGCCTGATCGCGCTCGTCCCCGCGTCACTGCTGAGCTTGCTCCTCATCCACCAGCGCGTCCCCGAGTGGCAGTCGGACGTGAGCCTCTGGGGAGCCGCGCTGCGGGACGTCCCGAGCCCCTACACGGCGGTCAGCCTGGGCCACGCGCTCAACGGGGTCGGTCGACACGAGGAGGCCACGCTGCTCTTCCATCAGGCCCTGCGCGACGAGACGCCCTACCTCTACGCCTGCGACGTGTCGGTCTCGACGCCGCTCACCCACGACATGCCGGAGCTGGCGGCCGTGGGCGCCGATCTCGGCCTCCAGGCGCGCTGTCCCGTGAACGACCGACTCCGAGGCCTGCGGGCCGTGGCCTGGTTGCTCGCCGGGCGGGTCGAGGACGCCAGATCCCAGGTCGAGCAGGGGCGCTCGAACGAGGACGCGCGGCTGCCCCTGGCCGAGGCGGCGATCGCGGTCCTGGATGGCCACCCCGAGGTCGTGCTCGAGCTGGACGCCGAGCTGGGTCACCCCGAGGGGTTTCCGGATCAGGCCCATCGGCTCGCCAACAGGTCCGGTAGGCTCTCCCCGTGAACGTCCGTCTCTCCCTCACAGCGGCCCTGGTGATGCTGTTCGGCGCGGGCGTCAGCCACAAGGCGCAGACGCTGGCGGACCCGCCGCGCCGCGAACGCAGCGCCGAGCTCGAGCTGCTGGTCATGCCCAGCGCCCAGGCGCTGAGCTCGGCCGCGATGGGCCAGCAGCGACCCCTGGCCGACCTGATCTGGGTGCGCTCGGTGCTGGAGTTCGGCGAGCGCTTCGACAAGAGCCCCAGCGAGCAGTGGCGCGTCTGGTTCGACCGGATGCTCAACGCCGTCGCCGAGCTCGACCCGGGCTGGCGGACCGTCTACTTCTACGGCGCCACGATGCTGCGCATCAACGGCGGCGACAAGCAGTCGACCCGGCTGTTCATGCTCGGCGCCGAGCGGCTGCCCGAGGACGCCTACTTCCCGTTCTCGGTGGGCATGACCATCTACCTCGCAGGCGGGGACCGGACCGTCGCGGCCCGCTGGGTCCAGCGCGCGGCGGACGCCGGAGGGCCCGACTGGTACAGGGATCTGGCCGTCACGCTCAGGGCCGAGGGCGAGGGCCGCGGTGCCGCCCGGCGCTTTCTGGTCGAAGAGGCCGAGAGCACCCGGGATCCGGACCAGCGCAAGGTGCTCGAGGACCAGATCGCGCGCCTCGATCACGAGGAGTTCTCCGCGAGGCTCACCGAACTCCTGTCAGGCTGGAGCGAGCGAGGCGGCCCGCCCCTGCGCTCGGTCCAGGACATGGTCGGGGCCGGGCTGCTGCGCGAGGTGCCGCCGGACCCCCTCGGTGCGGGGTGGGTCATCGACCCCGAGGGGCCCACAGTCCTGAGCCAGGCGATCTACGAGAGCCGAGTCGACAAGGCGATGCGCTCCGGCCGGGCCATGCTCCGCTGGCGAAGGCCGCCTCCGCCGTGAGCGTCTACGTCATCGGGCTGGGCTCCAGCCTGGGCCCGCGACGACAGACCCTGGAGCTGGCCCTCCGGCTGCTCGACCTCGGGGGCGCCCGGGTGCAGGCCTGCAGCCGCGTCCACCTCAGCCCACCCTCGGGCGGCGTCGCCCGAAACCCCTTCCTCAACGCCGCGGTCCGGGTGGACTGGTCGGGGACGGCCTCGGCCCTGTTGAAGCTGCTCAAGTCCATCGAGCAGCGGGCCGGCCGCAGAGACGCGCCTCGATGGGCCGACCGCGTGCTGGACCTCGACCTGCTCTGGTCGGCGCGGGGTGCACACCGCGAGCCGGGCCTGGTCCTGCCCCACCCTCGCCTCGCCGAGCGGTCCTTCGCCCTCGACCCGCTGCTCGAGGTCGCCCCGGAGGCCTGCGACGAAGCAGGGCGGCCCTACGCCGGGCGCCAGCCGCTCCCGGGCTGCGCCGCCGTCGGAGTGCTGGCGCACGCTCCCCCCTCTGGCAGCCTTGCCCGGCCCCAACAGCGGCAATACAGCCAGCGCCACTCGGGAGCCCCGGCCATGAAGTTCTTCCTCGACACCGCCAACCTCGACGAGATTCGGCAGGCCAAGGCCTGGGGGATCGTCGACGGCGTCACGACCAACCCCTCGCTCATCGCGAAGGAGGGTGGCGACTTCATCGCCACCATCGCCGAGATCTGCACGATCGTCGACGGCCCCATCTCAGCCGAGGTCGTGGCCGAGGACGCCGCCGAGATGGTCCGCCAGGGCAAGTTGCTGGCCCGCATCCACGACAACGTCGTCGTGAAGGTGCCGCTGACCGAGCAGGGCATCATCGCGACCAGCCAGCTCTCCGCCGCCGGCATCAAGACGAACGTGACCCTCTGCTTCCAGCCGGTCCAGGCCCTGGTCGCCGCCAAGGCCGGCGCCACCTACGTCTCCCCCTTCGTGGGTCGCATCGACGACGTCGGCCGCGACGGCATGCAGATGATCGAGCAGATCGTCGACATCTACGCGAACTACCCGGACCTCGAGACCCAGGTCCTCGCCGCCAGCATCCGCCACCCCCAGCACGTGCTGCAGGCCGCCCTGGCCGGCTCCCACGTGGCGACCATCCCCTTCGGCGTCATGAGGAAGCTCTTCGCCCACCCGCTGACGGACACCGGCAACGCGGCCTTCACCGCCGCCTGGGACAGCGTGCCGGACAAGGACATCGTCGGACAGGTCACGCGCTGGCTGCAGGACAACGGGCGCTGATCCCGCACAGCCGGCGGCGCTTGCCCCGAGGGCCCCTGTTCGCTACATGAATGAACCCTCATTCAGTGGCAGGGAGAGACCTTGGAACCCAGGACCGGCAAGCGGGCCCGCATCACCGACGCGGCCGTCGCGGTGTTCGCCGAGAAGGGCTTCCATCAGGCCCGGGTCAGCGACATCGCGCGCGAAGCCGGCGTCGCCGACGGCACCATCTACCTCTACTTCAAGAACAAG
>CALGIB010000683.1 GCA_937915955.1 uncultured Pseudomonadota bacterium | reverse complement strand
CCCGGACTCGGAGCTGATGTCCAGGTCCTCGCCGGCGTAGTCGACCTGCTCGTCGTAGGTGCCGGCCTTCAGGACGATCTCGTCGCAGTAGCCGCCGCGAAGGGTGATGGCGTCGTTGATGGACATGTAGGGGTCGCTGCTGCTGCCGTCGCCGTTGCTGGTCTGGCTGGGATCGGCGTAGACCGGGCAGTCGTCCACGCAGTCGGCGGTGCCGTCGGTGTCGACGTCGGCGAAGCCCTCGTCCGTGCTGCCGTCGCAGTCGTCGTCGGTGCCGTTGCAGGCCTCGGACGCGCCCGGGTTGACCGCGGAGTCCGCGTCGTCGCAGTCGGTCGAGACGGCGGAGTAGCCCGACGGCAGGCTGCAGGACAGCGTCGTGCTGGTGGAGACGCCGTAGCTGTCGCCGTCGCTGTCCAGGTACCAGGTGCTGGCGTCCGAGGCGTCGTCCTCGTCCACCGTGCCGTCGCAGTCGTTGTCGACGCTGTCGCAGTACTCCTTGGCGTCCGGGCTGATCGAGCCGTCGCTGTCGTCGCAGTCGGAGGCGTCCGAGGTGTAGCCGCTGGGCTCGTCGCAGGCGGTCGTCGTGCTGGAGGCGTCGCCGTAGCCGTCGCCGTCGCTGTCGGCGTACCAGGTGCTGGCGTCGCTGGCGTCGTCCTCGTCCAGGGCGCCGTCGCAGTCGTTGTCCACGCCGTCGCAGACCTCGGTCGCGCCCGGGCTCACGTCCGCGTCCGTGTCGTCGCAGTCGGTGGAGCTCGCGCTGTAGCCGCTGGGCTGGTCGCAGGAGGCTGTCGTGCTGGAGGCGTCGCCGTAGCTGTCGCCGTCGCTGTCGGCGTACCAGGTGCCGGCGTCGCTGGCGTCGTCCTCGTCCAGGGCGCCATCGCAGTCGTTGTCCACGCCGTCGCAGACCTCGGTCGCTGCGGGGCTCACGTCCGCGTCGGAGTCATCGCAGTCGCTGTCGTCCGAGGAGTAGCCGCTGGGTTCGTCGCAGGCCGCGGTGGTGCTGGAGGCGTCCCCGTAGCTGTCGCCGTCGGCGTCGGCGTACCAGGTCTCGGCGTCCAGAGCGTCGTCCTCGTCGACGGCGCCGTCACAGTCGTCGTCCACGCCGTCGCAGTACTCGTCCGCGGCGGGCGAGACCGAGCTGCTGCTGTCGTCGCAGTCGCTGGCGTCCGAGACGTACCCGCTGGGCTGGTCGCAGTCGACGGTGCTGGTGGCGGCGTCCCCGTAGGTGTCCGAGTCGCTGTCGGCGTACCAGGTGGAGACGTCCAGGGCGTCGTCCTCGTCGACGGTGCCGTCGCAGTCGTTGTCGACGCTGTCGCAGTACTCGTCGGCGTCGGGGTTCACGGCGCCGTCGCCGTCATCGCAGTCGTCCGCGTTGTCGGCGTAGCCGCTGGGCGCCTCGCACGCGACCGAGGCGGTGGCCGAGTCCCCGTAGCTGTCGCCGTCGGCGTCGACGTACCAGGTGCTGGCGTCGCTGGCGTCGTCCTCGTCCACCACGCCGTCGCAGTCGTTGTCCACGTCGTCGCAGAACTCTGTGGCCGCGGGGGACACGCTGCCGTCGCTGTCGTCACAGTCCGTGCTGTCCGAGGTGTAGCCGCTGGGCGCCGCGCAGGCCTGGGTGGTGCTGCTGGCGTCGCCGTAGCCGTCCACGTCGGCGTCCGCGTACCAGGTGCTGGCGTCCACCGCGTCGTCTTCGTCCACCGTGCCGTCGCAGTCGTTGTCGACGCTGTCGCAGCTCTCGACGCCGTCCGGGTTGACGGCCGCGTCGGTGTCGTCGCACTCCTCGCAGGCCGCGTAGCCGTCGCCGTCGCCGTCCACGTAGCCGGTGGCGCCGTCGCAGTTGTAGTCGGACGGATCAGTGCAGTCGGCCTCGGACGCGCCAGGGTGGTAGGCCACGTCCTCGTCGTCGCAGTCGTCGTCGGTGGCCGCGTAGCCCTCGGGGCGGGTGCAGCTCTGGACGGCGTCGTCGGGCACACCGTAGCCGTCACCGTCGGCGTCGGCGTACCAGGTGCTGGAGTCGATGGCCTCGGGCTCGTCCGTCTCGCCGTCGCAGTCGTCGTCCAGGCCGTTGCAGACCTCGTCCATGCCCGGGTTCAGGTCGGCGCGGGTGTCGTCGCAGTCGCTGGGCTCGGCGGCGTAGCCCTCGGGCTGGGAGCAGGCCTCGATGCTGTGCTCGGGGTCTCCGTAGCCGTCCTTGTCAGCGTCGGCGTACCAGCTGCTGCCGTCGCTGGGGTCCTCGTCGATCTCGCCGTCGCAGTCCTGGTCGACGTCGTCGCAGGTCTCGACGCCGTGGGGCGAGATGCTCGCGTCGCCGTCGTCGCAGTCCTCGCAGGCGGCGAAGCCGTCCCCGTCCTGGTCGACGTTGTCGGGGGAGCCGTCGCAGTCGCGGTCGGCCTCGTCGCACTCGGTCAGGGGCGCCTCGGGCCAGGTCTCGTCGTCGGTGTCGTCGCAGTCCAGATCGTTGTCCGACCAGCCCTCGCCCGGGTCCTCGCAGAAGCTGACCGCCTCGCCCGCGCCGTAGCTGTCGCCGTCTGTGTCGGCGTACCAGAGCTGCCCGGCGTCCTCGTCGATGGCCCCGTCGCAGTCGTCGTCCAGGTCGTTGCAGACCTCGTCGGCCTCGGGGTGGATGGCCTCGTCGTCGTCGTCGCAGTCGGTCGCGTCGAGCACGTAGCTGGGCAGCTGGTCGTCGCAGGGGGCGAGGTACTCGGCGCTCAGGTCACCAAAGCCGTCGCCGTCACTGTCCAGATACCAGGCGCAGTCCGTCGTCCCCGAAGGCGCGACGTCGAGCTCAGGGGTGCAGGCGAACAGGGCGAGCAGCAGGGTTGTCATCAAATGTCTCCGACTGTCAGTACTTTAGACGGTGACACAAGGTGACGTTGATTTCCTCTCGTGATCATGGCACACCTGAACATGCGTTCATGAGCGACACCAAGAGCCAGACCCTGGAACAGCTGAGGGCCTTGATCCGCAAGGTCGAGGGGCAGCCTCGCGTCGCGCAAGGTCAGTTGCCGAGTCGGCTCGAGCAGCTGGACGCGGCGCTGGGTGGCTGGCCCAGCCCGGGGCTGACCGAGCTCTCGGGGCGCGCGGGCTCGGGGCGAGTGAGCCTGGTGTTGCCGACCATCCGGGCGACGACGCACGCCGGACAGATGGTCGCGGTGGTGGATCCCCTGGGCCTGCTGCACCCCCCGGGCCTGCTGGGGGTGGAGCTGCAGAACCTGCTGGTGCTGCAGCCCTCGCCCGAGCGCGCAGGCTGGGCGGCCGAGCAGCTGGCGGCGGCGGGGGCCCTGGAGCTGGTGGTGGTCCTGACCGCCCTGCCCCTGGGGCGCTCGGGGCCTCGGCTGGTGCGGGCCGCCGAGCAAGGGGCCTGCGCGGTGATCGTCATCAGCGAGCGCAAGGAGCAGGCGCTGCCGGCGACGCTGCGGGTGCAGGTCGAGGGCCATCGACCGGGCGGCGTGGAGCTGCAGATCCTGCGCCAGCGGGGCGCGATGGCGGGTCAGCGGCTGCGGGTCCCCCTCGGCTCGGGTTAGCAGGTGACCATGTCCGAGCCGACACCCCAGAGCGAGCGCCCGAGCACCTCGACCAGGGTCGTCGCTGTGCTGTTGCTGCTGGCGATGGTCGTGTTCTCGGTCACGGGGCACCGCGACGACAAGGCCTGGACCAACATGACGGACATCGTGTCCGGCTGGTTCAAGGGCGCGGAGTAGGCGCCGGGCAGGTCCCGGGGTTGACCCAGTCCTTGTGGCTGACGCTGCTCAAGGTGAGCTCACTGCCCTGCAGGCGCAGGGTGGCCCGCTGCTCCCGGTGCATCTCGCAGCGGATCAGGCCGAACTGCTTCAGGGTGCGACGGGTCCAGGTCTCCTCGACGGTGACGGCGCCCTCGAACCAGGCCAGGCCATCTGGGGCCTCTCCGGGCTGGGGTGAGCCCGGGTCTGCGCGGAACAGGCGGCCCTCTGGGTAGAGCTGGGTGGACCACTCGGGCTGCAGCGTCCACTGGATCTCGTCGCCTCCGTCCGTGGGGACGAGGCGCAGCTCACCGGGCGGGACGTGAGGGAAGAAGGCGCGGGGTGTCACCTCCTCGGTGCTCTCGTCGAGCAGGACCGCGGGCTCCTCGGGAGGACAGGTGGTCTCTCCGGACAGCTCCACCCAGCCCGAGGATCCCCGCGTCCCCGAGATCGACACGCCTCGACCCGAGGGCAGCGGCTCGGTCCAACGCCAGACGGGCTTGCCGTCGCAGCTCCGGGGCGTGGGCTTGAAGCGACCCTCGAGCGGCTGGGGGCAGTCCGCGAGGAGCAGCCAGAGCTCGCGGGGGTCGGCGGGA
>CALGIB010000682.1 GCA_937915955.1 uncultured Pseudomonadota bacterium | reverse complement strand
GATCGGGATCTCCACCGTCTCGAGCGCCTTGCCGTTCTTGTCCTTGATCGTGGCCATCAGCACAAGGTCCGCCATGACGAACTTGGACTGGTTGTGGATCATGAACTGGAAGATGGTCAGGTTGCGGTTCTTCTCGTCCAGCTGCAGCCAGCTGGCGTTCTTGACCGAGATGTACTTGTCCGGGTTGTACAGCGGGTCGTAGTCCTGCCGGGTGTCCTTGTCCGCGAAGAAGTAGGCCGGCACGACGTGCTCGACCTTGACGTAGCCCTCGGCGCCGTCCTGGTGCTTGACGTGGTACCAGCCGCCCCGCTTGCCCAGGATGGCCGCGCTGGTGTCCTTGGGCAGAGTGCCGACCGTAGGGCCGTCCGCCTTGGAGTACAGCGGCGTGTTGGCCTCGGTGATGAGCACCTCGGTCAGGGCCAGGCCGTTGTCGCCGATGAGGTCCAGGTCGCCCTTCGCTGGGAGCTTCTGGAAGAAGTACCAGGCGCCCGCGCCGCCCGCGGCGATGAGCAGCAGGAAGACCACGATGAGCGGCAAGGGGTTGCGGTGCGGTGCGGGCTCGTCGTCGTAGTCCGAGGCGCTGGCCTGGGACTTGACGAGCCCCTTCAGCTCAGGCACCTCGGTCGCGTAGAGCCAGTCTGCGGCACCTGGGGGCTGAACCATGTCCGTAGCGGACAGGTTGCCCTTCGACGCGAGCTGCTTGAGCTCGGCCAGGTCCTCGGCCGCGAACTGACGGTCACCCTGCTGTACAAGCCAGCGAGCCATGCGTGTCCTCCGCTCCCACGCGTGGAGCGGGGAGCATCCTACCTACCTTGCTCATTTCGGCCGGGTCAACCTCGGGGCCCCGGCATGACAAGCCTTTTGCCACAGGGCCACTTCGGCGGGGTGTTAATCCGCCGGAATGCCGTTTGAGCCCTTGAAGCTGCTGTTGGCCTATGACGATGAGCGGGGCCACTGCGGTCGCGTAGCGCCCCGCCTGAAGCGGCTGCTCGAGGACCGCGCCTTCCTGGTCGACGCGCACGTGATCGGCGAGGTGGCGGAGCGGGTCGACCTGCACGGCTATGACGGCCTGCTGCTGGGGACGCCCAGCTTCGGCGTGGGGCTGCGAGGCGCCGGCCCCAGCGACCGCGTGCGGGCCTGGGTCGAGGCACAGGGGGGCCTGGAGGAGGTCCGCGTGGCCACCTTCTCGGTCTTCGAGCTGCGCCCGGGCAACACGCTCCGAAACACCCGCCAGCTGGTCCGTGACCACAAGGGCGAGCACATCGCGGGGCACGCCTACTGGCTGCTCAAGCCCGAGCACGACGAGCACGTGCTGCCCGCTGAGTGCATGGTGCGGATCCGCTGAGCCCGGAGCTGCTGGCGCGGGTGGGTGGCGCGTTGGGCCACCCGGTCTCCGTTCGGCAGGAGGTGGCCGGCGGGGACATCAACCAGGCGGCGCTGCTGGAGGGGCCGGAGGGTCCGATCTTCCTGAAGTGGAACGCCGGCGCTCTGCCCCGCCTGTTCTCCTGCGAGGCCGAGGGGCTGGCTGCGCTCCGCGACGCCCACGCGCTGCGGGTCCCCAGGGTCCTGGCCGTCGAGGACCCCGCGCCGGACCGCCCCGGCTTCCTGGCCCTGGAGTACGTGGTCGCGGGCCGGCAGGACGGCGCGTGGTTCGAGGCGCTGGGCCGCGGGCTGGCCGAGCTGCACCGGGTGAGGGCCCGGAGCTTCGGCTTCCACGAGGCGAACTACCTGGCCTCGCTCGAGCTGGACAACACCTGGTCGGACAGCTGGGTGGAGTTCCTGGTCGAGCGTCGGCTCGCCCCGCTGGCCCGCCTGGCGGACCTGCGTCCCGAGGTGCGGCGGCGCCTGGATGCGCTGCTGGCCCGCCTCGGTCAGCTCGTACCGGCCCACCCTCCCGCCTCTCGGCTGCACGGCGATCTCTGGGCGGGGAACGTGCTCGCGGGAGCCTCGGGGGAGCCGGTGCTGATCGACCCGGCGGTGTTCCACGGGCACCGGGAGGTCGATCTGGCGATGAGCGAGCTCTTCGGTGGCTTCTCGCCCCGGTTCCACGCGGCGTACCGGGAGGCCTGGCCGCTGGAGCCGGGCTACGAGCGCCGTCGAGAGGTCTACCAGCTGCTGCCCTTGCTGGTTCACGTGATCCTCTTCGGCGCCGGCTACGAAGCACAGGTCGACAGCCGCCTCCGCCGGCTCAGCTGAGCCGCCTCACCTCCGGTAGACTCCCCTCGATGCCATTCCTCCTGACGACGTTCCTGTTGGCCTGCGCGCCGCCCGACTACCAGCCTCCCACCGCCGAGGTCCAGGCGAGCTTCCCGTCGATCCGGATCCTCTTCCCGAACCCCGCCCTGACGGCCTCGAGCGCGGACGAGCTGCTGATCTGCCCGATGTTCACCGTGGTCGTCGAGGTCGACAACTTCGAGCTCTCGCACGAGCACTACGGCGAGGACCCGGTGGACGGCGAGGGGCACTGGCACCTCTACGTGGACGACCCCGACCTCGACGAGCCCCAGGCTGCGGTCGCGGACCCCTACGCCTCGCCGTCCGCGGCCCTGGCTCCGGGCTTCCACTCCGTCTACGTCCAGCTGGTCCAGAACAACCACCTGCCGCTCCCGGACTCCGCCGTCGATCCGGACAACGCCAGCAACGTGCACGCCGTGGAGATCATGGTCACCGACGACATGATGAACTGCGTCGGCGGTGGCAACGGCGGCGGTGGCTACGACACCGGCAACGACACGGGCGGCTGAGGTGGGCACGGGTCGCCGCTTCAACCTCCTGCGCGAGCTGGGCAGCGGTGCCTTCGGCACGGTCTACCTGGCCGAGATGGAGTCCATGGGCGGCTTCAAGAAGAACGTCGCCGTCAAGCTCCTCAACCCGGAGCTGAGCAGCTTCAGCGAGGCCAGCCAGCGCCTGCGCGACGAGGCTCGCCTGCTGGGTCGCCTGCGTCACCGACACATCGTCCAGGTCGACGACCTGGTGCGCCTCGACGGGCGCTGGGCCGTTGTGATGGAGCACATCGAGGGCTGTGACCTCGAGGTCCTGCTCACGGCGCTCGGCGCGGAGCAGGCCCGGGTGCCGGTGCGCGCCTCGGTGGAGATCACTCGAGCCATCCTGGTGGCCCTGGACGTCGCCTTCAGCAGCTCCACCAGCTCCGGCGAGCCGCTGCGCGTCGTGCACCGGGACATCAAGCCCAGCAACGTACGGCTCACCGCCGAGGGCGAGGTCAAGGTCCTGGACTTCGGCATCGCCAGGGCCGACTTCTCGGAGCGTGAGGCCAAGACCGGTCGCGTCCGCTACGGGTCCGTCGGGTACATGTCGCCCGAGCGCCTGCTGGGCGAACCCGAGGTCGCCGCCGGAGACGTCTACGCCGCGGCCTGCGTGCTCTTCGAGCTGGTGGTGGGCGAGGCGCTCGGGCGCGCGGAGCTGGGCCCGGAGCAGCAGGAGGAGCAGGTCCACAAGGCCGGCCAGCAGCTGGTCGAGGCCGGGGGCTCCCAGGAGCTGGCCGATCTCCTGGTCGAGATGTTGGCCTACGACCCCGAGGACCGCCCCGAGGCGGGTCCCGCGGCGGAGCGCCTGCGGGCCCTGCTGCGCGAGGCGGAGGGTGCGGACCTGCACGAGTTCGCCGCCG
>CALGIB010000681.1 GCA_937915955.1 uncultured Pseudomonadota bacterium | reverse complement strand
GAAGCGGTCCCAGCCCTCGTCCAAGCTGGAGACCCAGCCGGCCAGGCTGCCGACGAAGAGCAGGACCAGGCCGAACAGCCACGACCAGAAGCTGCCGGTCCGCGTGACGGTCATCAGCGTGCCCGGCAGGGACTCAGGCTCCACGGTGGCCTGGTCGGGCTGGGCCTCGGTCGTGGCTTGGGGTTCGAGCTCGGCCTCGAGCTCGGCGAGCCAGGCCATGTCCCCCGTCAGATCGAGCTCGGGCTCTGCGGCGGCCTCGAGCCGGGCCTCCTCGGCGGCGAGCGCGGCAGGGTCGACGCTGCCATCGGCGACCATCTCCGCTTCGAGATCGGCCAGCCAGGCGTCGTCGAGCACATCGCCGAGCTCGGTCTCGGGGCTCGCCTCCGAGGGGGCAGGGGCGGCCTGGGGCACCACCTCGGGGGCTTGCTCCACGGCGCTGACCTGGGGCGGCGCGGGCTGCTCGCTCTGGCGGTCGAACCAGAACCACCAGGTCCCCAGTCCCAGGGCCAGCCCGAGCACGGAGACGGTCAGGGCGAGGCGCTCGCGCCTGAGCACGAGCAGGAGCGCGGTCAGCAGCGCCAGTCCGGCGCCGAGGACGGCGGGGAGCTGTCGGCTGGCGGGGACGACGCGGGCGACCTCGATCGTGCCGCTGTCCTGCAGGTCCCGGTCCAGGACCAGCGCGAGGGTGGTGCCTGGGGGCAGGCTGCCGCGGGTCGCGATCGCCGCGCCATCCCCGCTCTCTCGCGGCTCCCAGGCGCTGGGCTGGTCGTCCTGGATGCGCAGCACCTGGAGCGTGTCGGTGTCGAGCTCGAGCGCGCCTGTGGGGAAGCGCATGCGCAGGCTCTCGCCGGCGATGAGGGGCTCGTGCAGGATCCGCCCGTCCGCGGCCCGGATCTCCACCAGGTTCGGCGGCAGGTGGAGGAGCTCCCCGGCGCTCCCGGGGTCCCCAGCCTCGGGGCTCTGCGTGGCGAAGCTGCCCAGCAGGGACAGACCCACCGCCAGGGCGCCGACCACGCCGATCAGCCGGCCGAAGCTACGCCCGTCGCTGAAGGCACTCCAGACCACGCCTACCAGACGGGCCACTAGATCGAACAGGGAGACGAGCAGCTTGTACACACACACTCCGCGCAGGCTGCGGATGCAGAAGCGCCCACCCTATCGCGGGTGGGCGCCAGAAACTGTCCGGGGGAGCGGGCTCCCGACGGTGCTCAGCGCATCGACTGGAGCTTGGCCATGATCTGCTTGTACAGCGGCAGGGCCGAGGGGTTCTCCTTGAGGAAGGTCTTGTGCACCGACAGCGTCTTGTCGGCGAAGACCTGTCGCTGCGCAGCCGTCAGCTCGACCACGGTCACACCCTTGCTCTCGATGGCGGCGAGCATGTCCGTCTCCAGCGAACGCACGCCCACGCGACCCTTGGCGGCCTCGGCCGCGGGATCACCGATGACGATGGTCTGCATGTCGGCCGGCAGCTGGTCAAACCAGGCCTTGGAGTAGGCCACGGCGGCGGGCTGGTAGATGTGACGAGACATCGTGTAGTGGGTCACGGGCTCGATCCAGCCCGCGGCCATGGAGAACAGCGGGGTGTTGTCGAAGCCGGCCACGATGCCGGTGTTCAGCGCCGGCAGCACCTCGGAGGTGGGCTTGCTGACGGCCTGAACGCCCAGGGCCTTGTACATGTTCAGGTGAACAGGGGACTCCTGCGCGCGCATCTTGTACTGGGCGAGCTCGTCCGGGCTGGTCGCGGGCCCCCCCTTGGTGGCGAAGTTGCGCCAGCCGTTCTCTGCCCAGATGGTGAGCACGAAGCCCTTGGCCGCGAGCTCGGTGCTCATCGGGTCAAAGAGCACGTCGTCGAGGACGGCGTCCGCCTCTTCGAAGCTGTTGAACAGGTAGGGCAGCTCGGGCAGCTGAAGCAGGGGGATGTTCGCGCCCTCGGACATCGCGCCCGTGGAGACGCCGACACCCTGAAGCCGCTCGCCCTTGCGGCAGTCCTGCACCATCTCGATCTCACTGCCGAGCGAGCCGCCCAGGAAGATCTTGACCTTGATGGCGCCGTTGGACTCCTTCTCGACCCGCTTCTTGGTGTCGCGGAGCTGGTCGGCCCAGGGCGTGCCGTCCGGGGCGACGGTGCCGAAGTTGACCGTCCAGGTGGACTCCGCTTCGGGGGTCGAGGTGGGGACCAGCAGGACGCCGGCAGCTGCGGCGCCCAGGGCACCGAGCTTGAGGAACTTGTTCATGCTTGCTCCTAATCGACGAACAGGTCGTCGATCTGGTCCATGAGGGCCTGGGCCTTCCGCTTCTCGGCTTCCTGCTCGGGCACGAGCTCGGGGATGACGTTGACGTCCGCCTCGATCACGTAGGAGAGCTGCTCGACGAAGACGTCCTTCGTCTGCGTCTTCACGGCCCAGTAGGACGCCAACAGCACGCGGTTGCCGAAGTGGTCGGGGTGGGCGGCGATGGCCTTCTCGATGAGCTCGCGGCTCTTGTCGAGGTCCTGGCCGGCGAAGCTGGGCAGGGCGGCGTAGTAGGCGCCGAAGTAGCGCGTCGAGGCGGTGTAGAAGTAGTCGGGGTCGGTCTGGTCGAGCACGGTCATCCAGGCGAAGATCTTGTCCTTCTCCTTGAGGATCGTGGCCAGGCCGAGCATCTTGCCCCACTTGCCCGTGGCCGAGGCCGTCCAGTACATGCAGGGCATGTCCTCGCCGGTGAGGGCGCGGGCGGCGGTGGCCTCGGTCTCGTCGCCCTTCTCGAGCAGCGCGGTGAACTCGCCGTTGAGCGCGAGGCAGCGCTTGCCGTAGGTCATCGCCTTGTCCCAGGCGGCGATCTTCTGCTCTTCCTCGGTGTAGTGACCGTCGCCGAGGAAGTAGTAGCCGCGAACGAGGCGCTCGTAGGACGCCCGGTCGGCGGGGTCGGCTGCCACGATCTGCTCGTAGCTGGCCAGCGCCTGCTCGAGCTTGGCGGCGTCACCGCGCTGCTCCCAGAGGGCCTCGGCCCCAGCCCGCAGGAGCTCGATGTTGTCGGCGGTTCCGGTGGCCTCGACCACCTCGTAGTTGCCGGCGTGCTTGGTGGCGCATCCAATTCCCAGGACCATGGCGAGCAGTGCTGCGTGCATCGTGACTCCTCTCTGACGAGATCTGCGGTTTCCGGCCGCTTCTAAGCGACGGAGGGGGCTGCTGTCAACGCCTTGCCAGGTCGACGGGAGCCGGCGTTGGAGGCAACGCTTCGGTGTCGCCCGTTGCCAGCGCGGCAGGGCAGCGCTAGGGACCGGGCCTGGAGGCCCGATGCTGGACGCAACCCCTCGACTGGCGCTCACGTTCGATGATGTCCTCCTGGTGCCGGGAGCGTCCGAGGTGCTTCCTCGGGACGTCTCGGTCGCCACGGTGCTGACCCCTGACCTGCGGCTGAACATCCCGCTGCTGTCCAGCGCGATGGACACAGTGACCGAGGGCCGCCTCGCCATCGAGATGGCCCGCAACGGCGGCATCGGCGTGCTGCACAAGAACATGAGCCCCTCGGCCCAGGCTGCCGAGGTCGCGAAGGTCAAGCGGGCGGTGACGGGCGTGATCAGCGAGCCCATCACGATGTCGCCTGGTCAGACCCTGGGTCAGGCCCAGGCGCTGATGCGCGACAACGCCATCTCCGGTGTGCCGATCACGGTCGACGGCCGGGCGGTAGGGATCCTGACCAACCGCGACCTCCGCTTCGAGCGTCGCTTGGACCGCACGATCGCCGAGGTGATGACCAGCGAGGGGCTGGTCACGGTGCCTCCGGGGACGGGGCTGGAGGCCTGCAAGGACCTGCTCCAGGCCCACAAGATCGAGAAGCTGCTGGTGGTCGACGCCCAGGGCAAGCTGCGGGGCCTGATCACCATCAAGGACATCGAGCTGTCCTCTCGCTACCCGCTGGCCACCGTGGACGATCAGGGTCGCTTGCGCTGCGCGGCCGCCGTCGGTCCTGGGCAGCCCGAGCGGATCCAGGTCCTGGTCGACGCCGGAGTGGACGCCATCGTGATCGACACCGCGCACGGGCACAGCGCCGGCGTCCTTCGGGCGGCCGAGGTGGCCCGCCAGACCTGGCCCGACCTGCGGCTCATCGTCGGCAACATCGCCACGGCCGAGGCCGCCGAGGCCTGCATCAAGGCCGGCGCCAGCGCCATCAAGGTGGGCATCGGACCCGGCTCGATCTGCACCACTCGCGTGGTCGCCGGCGTCGGCGTTCCCCAGCTGACCGCCATCTCCGACTGCAGCGCCGTGGGCCGCAAGCACGGCGTGCCGGTCATCGCCGACGGCGGCATCAAGTTCTCCGGAGACGTGGCCAAGGCCATCGCCGCGGGCGCGGACAGCGTGATGATCGGCTCGCTGTTCGCCGGCACCCAGGAGGCGCCCGGCGACGTCGTCCTGCTGGGCGGTCGACGCTACAAGGCTTACCGCGGCATGGGCTCGATCGACGCGATGAAGGCGGGCTCCTCGGACCGCTACTTCCAGAACGAGGACTCCGGTGATCCCGAGTCGGCGACCCGCAAGCTGGTGCCCGAGGGCATCGTGGGCCGGGTGCCCTACAAGGGCCCGCTGGTCGACGTCATCTACCAAATGGTCGGCGGACTGCGGGCCTCCATGGGCTACACCGGCAGCGCAGACATCCGGGCGATGCAGCAGGACACGCGCTTTGTGCGCATGAGCTCCAGCGGCCTGCGTGAGAGCCACGTCCACGACGTGACCATCACCCAGGAGTCCCCGAACTACCGCGTCGGCTGAGGGGCCTTCAGGGTCCTCTCAGAGGCGTCAGACCATCGACCCGAGCGGCTCGGCGACCCGGTAGTTGGCTTCGGTCAGAGCGCTCACGCTCTCGAGGGTCTCGCCCGGCGCGAGCTCGATGAGCCACATGCCGTCGTCGCGGAACTCGAAGACCGCGCGGTCGGTGATGAGCAGGTCGACCACGCCGACGCCGGTCAGCGGCAGGTTGCACTCGGCGAGGACCTTGCTCTCGTTGCGCTTGTTCGCGTGGGTCATCGTGACGACCACCCGTCGGGCCCCGGCCACCAGATCCATGGCGCCGCCCATGCCCTTGACCATCTTGCCGGGGATCATCCAGTTGGCGATGTCGCCGGTCTGGCTCACCTGCATCGCGCCCAGGATGGTGATGTCGACGTGACCGCCGCGGACCATCGCGAAGCTGGTCGAGGAGTCGAAGTAGCTGGAGCCCGGGAGCTCGGTGACGGTCTGCTTGCCCGCGTTGATGAGGTCCGCGTCGACCTGGTCGTCTGTAGGGAAGGGGCCCATGCCCAGCAGCCCGTTCTCCGAGTGCAGGACGATCTCCATGCCCTGGGGGAGGTGGTTGCTGACGAGGGTCGGGATGCCGATGCCGAGGTTGACGTAGAAGCCATCCTCGAGCTCTCGGGCTGCCCGCTTCACGATCCCGTTGCGGTCGGTGGCCATGGCTCAGCCCTCCCGGGTGGTGCGCTGCTCGATGCGCTTCTCGAAGTGGGTGCCCAGGACGACGCGCTGGACGAAGATGCCCGGTACGTGCACAGCGTCGGGGTCGAGCTCGCCGGGCTCGACGACCTCCTCCACCTCGGCGATGGTGACGCCCGGCGTGGTCGCCATGAACGGGTTGAAGTTCCGCGCGGTCTTGCGGAACACCAGGTTGCCGTGGCGGTCGGCCTTCCAGGCCTTCACCAGAGCGAAGTCGGCGACCAGCGCCCGCTCGAGCACGAACATGCGTCCGTCGAACTCGCGGGTCTCCTTGCCCTCGGCGACGAGCGTGCCGTAGCCCGTCGGTGTGTAGAACGCCGGGATGCCCGCGCCCCCGGCCCGGATACGCTCGGCCAGTGTGCCCTGGGGGCAGAGCTCCACCTCCAGCTCGCCGCTGAGGAACTGACGCTCGAAGGTCTTGTTCTCGCCCACGTAGCTGCTGATCATCTTCTTGATCTGCCGCGTCTGGAGCAGCAGGCCGAGCCCGAAGTCGTCGACCCCGG
>CALGIB010000680.1 GCA_937915955.1 uncultured Pseudomonadota bacterium | reverse complement strand
ACTGGCGGTACTGGCACTGGTCTACTTCTCGCAGCCCTTGCGCCGGCTGCTGCGGGACAGCCGACCCGTCGTGCGTCGGTCCGCCGTGGTCTCGCTGGGGCGAATCGGCCAGGCCAGCGCCGCCGTCGACCTGCTGAGCGTGCTCGAGGTGCCCGAGTTGGAAGAGGACGTCGCCGTCGCGCTGCTGCTGCTGGGCGACCGCCGAGGCGTGGACTTCCACGGCCAGGCCTTGTCCTCGGGCCGGGAGCTGTCCAACCCCCCGGGCGAGATCGTCGGGCGCTACGGCGGACCGAGCTACCTGCTGCTCCTCATGGGCGCGGCGGGCGGAGACGGCGCGCGCGCCGCCGCGGCGCTGCAGGGTCTGGGCTACCTCGGCGATGTGCGCGCGGTGCCTCGCCTCCTGATGGCCCTGGGCAACCGGGACCGCAGCTTGCTGGCCGTGGCTTGCGGCGCGCTGGAGCTCATCCTCGGGCACCGCGAAGACCCGGACGAGCCCGGGGTCCACATGCGCTGGGAGCGCTGGTGGGAGGAGAACGGCCACAGCTACCAGGACGGCGTGCGCTACCGGGACGGCGCGCCGCTCTCGGCTCGGCTGCTCGTGGAACGCCTGGGCCATGACGACGCGCTGGTTCGGCGGGGGGCCTACGACGAGCTCGTGATCTCCACCGGCTGCCACCTGCCGTTCGACGCCGAGGGCCCGTGGCGGGTGCAGCTGGCGCACCGAAGGGCCTGGAAGGCCTGGGCGATCCAGCACGGCGCGGGATGGCGGCCGGGCAGCTGGATGTTCAACGGTCAGCCGATCGGGTGATCGCCGACGATTAGTGTTGGGTTTTTCAGTCAATAGTGGCAGGCTGTGCACAGATGCGGCACAGGCTCTGCCGGACGCAGGCCTCAAACCTACCCAAGATGGGCTGTCCCCTTGGGAGGCCGGATGTCGGTCTGGCTCGTGGTCGTGGCATGTAGCTTTGCGGTGGGAGTCCCCCTCTCGGCGGGATGGTGGTGGTCCGAGCGGCTTCACCGGCGCCGCGCGGCTGGTCTGTGTCGCGGACTGGCCGAGCGGGAGGAGGCCCTCGAGGTGCTCCGCAGTGAGCTGGCTCGAGCCTCGGTGAAGGCCAGCGGCCTGGCCGCCTCGATCCGGCCCAACAGTCGCGTCGAGCGCCGGGTCGATCTGGTGTCCAGCCTGAGCCTGGTGCACGAGGCGATGCGGGCTCGCGAGCTCGAGCTCGGGGCCCTGCGCCGGCGCTATCGGATGGCCGCTCGCGAGCTCGCCGAGAGCAGGACCAGGGCCGAGCAGCTCGAGGGGGAGGGCAGCCGGCGGCTGGCCGACGACCAGGCCTTCCAGCTGCACCTGGCCCAGGTCACGGACGAGCGGGACCGACTGCTCGCGGTGTTCAAGAAGGACCCGGGGTTCCGAGCCCAGCGGCTGCAGCTCAAGGCGGCCAAGCGCGAGCTCGAGGAGCTTCGCATGAAGCTCCGAGCGGCCAACGCGGCGATCATGCAGTTGGAGCGCGAGCGGGCCGAGGAGCTGAGCCTGCTCGACGACCTGTTCGAGCCCCTCCCCGAGGAGCCGCTCGCCTCGACCGAGATCCAGTAGCGCTGCCCGGGCTGTCGGGCCGCCCCTGTAGAGCCTGGCTAGAAGAACCTGAGCTTGTAGGGGTTCTTCTCCTTCGTCTTCGCCTTGTCCGTCGCGGCCTTCTGGGCCTTGTCGAGCCACTCGGTGAAGACCTCGTTGTCCCCCTCGAAGTTCAGGGCGAACTGGATGTTCATCACGCAGCCCTGGTAGTCCTCGTCCCGCCACTGCTGGAGCGCGAGTCGCCAGTACTTTCCGCCCTTCTCCGTCCGGGCGGCCTTCTCGGGGTCAGCGCTGGCCTCGCCCGCGGCCTTGGCGTCTGAGCGCCCGCTGTCGCTGATGCGGATCTGGCCCTGGGCGAGCTCCTGGTCATACTGGACTCGGGACTCGGGCTCCTTGAGACAGCGGTAGGCCTCGTTGACCGTGCGGTAGATGGCGGTGGCCTGGCGCGTCAGCTGGGCGTCGCCGAGCCGGGCCAGGCGGTCGGGGTGCAGGATCCGGGACTGGGCCCGGAACGCGGGCTCCACCTCGGCTGGGTCCGCGTCCCGCTCGAGGCCGAGCAGCTGGTAGTAGTCCAGCTCGTCCAGCAGGTCGTAGATGACCTCGATCTCGATGGCCTTCCGCAACTTGCTGTTCATTGAGGCTCCCTTCTCGAGCTACACGCCGAGGTGATCGAAACGCATGGACTGGACCTCGTCGTCGGTCAGGCCGCTGCTGGCCTCGATCCGAATGTCCCGGGACTTGCCTGTCTCGAGGTCCTGCGCGACGACCCGAACGATGCCGTCCGAGTCGATCTCGAAGGTGACTCGGACCCGGACCTCGCCCCGGGGAGCAGGCCGCAGGTCGTCCAGCACGAACTGGCCGAGCAGCTCGTTGTCTGCGGCCATCCGTCCCTCGCCCTGGTTGACGCTGATCCGGACCTCGGTCTGGTAGTCGTGGGCCGTGTGGAAGACCTTCGAGGCGTCCGTGGGGATGGGCGTGTTCCGCGGGATGATGACCTCGCAGAAGCCGCCTACCACGGTAACACCCAGGCTCTGCGAGGTGACGTCCAGCAGCACGGAGCTGCCGGACTCGTCCTCGGCCGTCAGGTTGAAGGCCTGGATGGCGGCGCCGATGGCCACCACCTCGTCCGGGTTGATGTCGGTGTATGCCGTCTTGCTGAAGTACTCGCCGACGGCCTGACGGATGAGCGGCGTGCGGGACATGCCGCCGACCATCAGCACGTGGTCGATCTGGGCGGTGGACATCTTGGCGCTGGACAGGGCGTCGTCGCAGACCAGGAAGGTCTTCTGGATCAGGGGGGCGACGATGCGGCCGTACTCCTCGCGCGTGAGGATGGCGGTCAGCCCCAACTCCTCGCCCGTCTGGGCGCGGGCCAGCGCGGGCACCCGAACCTCGACCTCGTCCGCGGCGGTCAGCGCGATCTTGGCGCGCTCGGCGGCGTCACGGAGCTTCATGCGCGGGGTGCGCAGGCTGCTGATGTCGACGTTGTGCTGGCGCTTGAAGACCTCGGCCAGGTGGTCCGCGACCGCGTAGTCGAAGTCGTCGCCGCCCAGGAAGGTGTCGCCCGAGGTGGACACGACCTCGAACACGTCGTCGTCCAGGCGCAGGATGCTGATGTCGAAGGTGCCGCCGCCCAGGTCGTAGATGGCGATGTGCTGGCGCTTGCCCTGCTTGAAGCCGTAGGCCAGCGCGGCCGCGGTGGGCTCGTTGATGATGCGCAGGCACTGCAGGCCAGCGATGGTGGCGGCGTCCTTCGTGGCCTGGCGCTGGTGGTCGTTGAAGTAGGCGGGCACGGTGATGACGGCCTGGTCGACCTCCTCGCCCAGCGCCTCCTCGGCCAGCTCCTTCATGTGGCGGAGGACCTGTGCGCTGACCTCGGGCACGGCCATGACCTTGCCCATGACGCGGCAGCGGGCGCCGCCGTTGGGGCCCTCGACGATCTCGTAGGCCGTGTGTCCCATGATTCGGCGGACCGTGTCGCTCAGGAACCGACGACCGATCAGGCGCTTGGCGGAGGCGATGGTGTTCTGCGGCGCGTAGATCAGGTTGCGTCGGGCGCGATGCCCGACGATGACCTTTCCACCATGCCCGTAGGCCACGACCGAAGGCTGCGTCTTGCGACCTCGACTGTCCGCGAGGACGACCGGTTCGCCGTCACGCACGACCGCGACACAGGAATTCGACGTGCCGAGGTCGATGCCGACGGCGACACCCATGCTCTCTCCAGACGAGGGTGGTCCCAGCTGGGACGGTCAATCCCTACAAGGGTAGCAGGGGCCCGATGAGCTGTCTCATCGCCCCGTGGATTCGGCCGTTCGTCGCGAGCAGTCGGGGGCTGTCGAGCGCGAGCGGCGCTCCGTCCATGTCGCTGACCTGTCCGCCCGCTTCTTGCACGAGCAGCACGCCAGCCGCGACATCCCAGGCGTTCAGGCCGAACTCCCAGAAGCCGTCGAGTTGGCCTGTGGCGACCATCGCGAGGTCCATGGCGGCGGCGCCAGCCCGGCGAAACCCCTGGGCTTGCTCGAGGAAGACCTTCACGAAGCGGAGGTAGTCCGCGGCGCGTTCACGGCGATCGTAGGCAAAACCGCTGGCCACGAGCGACTCGCCGAGCTCGCAGCGGTCGCTGACCTGGAGGCGCTCGCCGTTGCAGCGCGCGCCGAGTCCGGACTGGGCCGTGAACATGCGGTCGTGCACGGGGTCGTAGATGACGCCGATCTTCAGGTCGCCCTCGACCTGGAGCGCGATCGAGCAGCAGTAGCTGGGGAAGCCGTGGACGAAGTTCGTCGTGCCGTCCAGGGGGTCCACGATCCAGCGTGTCTGGCCCCTCGAGCCGCCACCTTCTTCTCCGAGGATCTCGATGCCGGAGCGCTGGAGCACCTCGCGGATGGCCTCCTCGCAGGCCAGGTCGACCTGCGTGACCAGGTCGACGGCGCCCTTGTGCCGAACCCGCAGCCCGGACCGATCCCGGAGCAGGACGCCAGCGGCCCGGGCGGCCTCGACCGCAAGACCCAGCATCAGGGGGTCTCGATCATCAAGGTCACCGGGCCCTCGTTGCTGAGCTCGACCTGCATCATCGCGCCGAAGACACCGCGCTCCACGGCGGGGCCCTGCTCGGCCAACAGCTCGCAGAACCGTTCGTAGAGCGGTTCGGCCAGCTCGGGAGGGGCGCTCTTCACGAAGCTGGGGCGTCGACCCTTGCTGCAGTCGCCGTACAGCGTGAACTGGCTGACCACCAGGGCCGAGCCGCCGATGTCCTGCAGGCTCAGGTTCATGCGGCCCTGCTCGTCGGGGAAGATGCGCAGCCCGGCGAGCTTCTTCGCGAGCCAGGACGCGGCGGCCTCGTCGTCCTGGGGAGCCACGCCCAGCAGGACGAGCAGCCCCTGGCTGCACTGTCCGACGTGCTCACCATCGACCCGGACCGTGGCTCGGGAGACGCGCTGGATGAGGGCCCTCATCAGGGCGAAGCGCAGGTGATCGTGTCGTCGGTCGACTGGCAAAGGTACTGACCCGGCCCGCCCACGGTGACCACGCCCTTGGCCTTGCCGGCCTGAAGCACGCAGGAGACGGTGCCGGCGAAGTTCAGGCGCACCGCGCCCGCGAAGGTCTTGGTCTGGCCGTCCCCGCAGCGGAGGGTGACCTTGTCGTTGCTGGCCACGCTGATCTTCGCTTCGTACGTGCTGGTCGCGTCGTCCGTCGCGGCGGGCGCGGCGGAGGTGGTCGAGGAGCTGCTGGAGCTGGTGGAGGGCTTGGAGGAGCCCGAGGAGGTCGCGCTGGTGCTGCCGCTCCTGGTGCTGCCGCTCTTGGCGCTGGTGCTGCCGCTCTTGGCGCTGGTGCTGCCGCTCTTGGTGCTGGTGCTGCCGCTCTTCGTGCTTGAGCCGGTGCTGCCGCTCTTCTTGCTCGACGAGGAGGAGGCCTTCGGCGGGGGCTCGGGCTCTACGTTCTGGTCCTCGGGCTTGGGCTCGTCCGAGTCGAACGCGGAGCGGGTCCCCGGCTCGGGTTGGGCATCGTCCGGCGCCTCGACGTCGGCCGGCATCTGGACCTCGGCGGTGCCTGCGGTCAGGAAGTACCAGACCGCCCCGCCGGCGACGGAGACGCCCAGGCAGAGGAAGGTGCTGACGACCAGCCCGATCACGACCCACTTCAGGACCCCACCGCCCTCGGTCGGAGCCGGGGGGGCAGGAGGGGTGGGGCCCGAAGCCACGGGACC
>CALGIB010000679.1 GCA_937915955.1 uncultured Pseudomonadota bacterium | reverse complement strand
CTTGGTCGCCGTCGTCGCCCAGCCGCCCGCCCCGGAGTTGGCCCTCGAGCCTCTGGCGCCACAGGCCGTCCAGGCCAGCCTGAGCTCGGGGCCGCTGCCCGTGGGCGAGCACGTCCAGATCCTGGCGGACGGCCTCGGCAGCGTCGCCGGCACGACCATGTCGCCCGAGATCCGCTGGGAGAGCGGCACGCTGCGCGTCGAGGTCGAGCCCCAGGCGGGGGTCGAGCTCTCCGTCAACACGGACGAGGGCCGCGTGCTCGTGCACGGCACGATCTTCGAGGTCGTCCGGGACGCCCAGGGCACGCACGTGTCGCTCGAGCGGGGTTCGGTCGGTGTGGTCTGCGGGGACGAGCCCGAGCACATGATGGTCGCCGGCGACGCGCACACCTGCCGGATCTGGTCGGCCGGCCGCCGACTGAAGGAAGCCCGCGATCTGCTGAGCGCTGGCGGCGCCCCCGAGCAGGTGCTGGCCTCGCTGCAGGCCGGGCTCGAGCTCGCCGTGCCGGGCAGCGCGCTGGAGGCCGAGCTGCTCGGCGCCCGCTTCGACGCGCTGTACCAGTACGGCGACCAGGCTGCCTCGGTGCAGGCCGCCGAGCTCTACCTGGGATCGCCGCACGCGGCCCGCGCGGACTCGGTGTGCGCCCTGGTGGACGCGCCCAGCTGCCCCTGAGCGGCCACCCTCAGCCGGCGGCTCTCAGGGCGTGACCACGGGGGCCACGACCGTGAAGGTGAACTCACGATGGCTGCAGTCCGTGCTGTTGTTGTCGCCGAAGGACACGAAGCTGAAGTCGTAGCGATCCTCCTGCACCGCCCGCAGCGCGAGCTGGTCCACGAGGTCGCCGCCGAAGGCCAGCTTCAGGCTGCCGTCCGTCTCGGGCGGAGGGATGGTGCACTCGCTCTCGCCGGACTCCTCGCCCAGGCACCAGGTCGGGATGTCGTTGAACTCGAGGGTCTCGCCGGCCACGGCCTCCCAGTCGTACAGGCGCAGATCGTCGTCCTCGTCGAACCAGTCGACCATGGGCGCGTAGCTGGTCGCCAGGACCGCGTCGTTCAGGGCGAGCAGGAAGTTGTCGTCGTACTGCATGGGCTGGCCCTCGCCGCCGGAGACCCCATCGAAGTCGAACTCGAGGTCGCAGATGACGCCGCCCGCGGGCAGGTCCAGCTCCTCGACCTGCTCGATTCGGGCGGTGAACCGGGCGTCCTCGGCCGGCAGGTTGTCGTCCTCGCCGAAGGGGCAGCCCTCGTTGAGCTCGGTGAAGGTCACCGACAGCTCCACGTCGGTGGGCTCGTTGTCTTCGCAGGCGGCCCGGATGTCCTCGGTGGTCTCGAGGGGCTTGACGTCCAGGTTGGCGGGGATGCAGGCGAACAGGCTGAGAATCATGGGGCCTCCTTGGTGGTTCACGGATGGCGTGGACCGGCCGAAACGATGAGACTGTAGCCGTGCTGCTGCCCCTGTTGGCCTGCGCTGCCCCCGACGGCGCTCGATGCTCGACCGACGGCGGGGTGCGCTGCGCCTACGAGAGCAGCACGATCTGGACCAAGGCCTGGCCGCGTCGGGTGCTGCACCAGGTGCCCCTGGGCGCCCCTCCCGACGAAGGTTGGCCGACGGTCCTGCTCTTCCAGGGGCTGTCCGCGCCGGCGGAGACCTTCTGGGTGGCGCCCGAGACGGAGGCCTGGGGCTGGACCCATCAGGCGCTGGTGACGGCGGGCCTGCTCGAGGCCGGCTTCGCGGTGATCACGCCGGTGGCGCGCGGGCTGGGCCTGGGTTGCTGGGACACGAACCTGTGGCCGCTGTCCCAGAGCTGGGAGCGCGCGCCCGACCATCACCTGATGCTCGAGCTCTTCGGGGCCATCGACGCCGGGGAGCTGGGCCCGCTGGACCCGGACCGGCTCTACGCCGCCGGCATCAGCAGCGGTGGCTACATGAGCAGCCGCGTGGCGGTCGCCTACCCCGGGCGCTTCCAGGCGGTGGCGGTGCACTCGGGCGGCTACGCCACCTGCGCCGGATCGCTGTGCGCGCTGCCCGAGGAGCTGCCCCAGGACCACCCGCCGACGCTGTTCCTGCACGGCGGGCAGGACCACGTCGTCCCGATCGACACGATGCGCCCCTACGCGCTCGCCCTCGAGGAGCGGGGGGTCGAGGTCCAGGTGATCGAGGACGGTGAGCTCGGCCACGCCTGGCTCGACGAGGCGCCCGGGGCGCTGCTGAGCTGGTTTGTGGGCGAGTAGGCCCCACGATCGGTCGGGCTGGCCGCTCACGCCGGGCGAGTTCGCCCGCTAGGTGGGGGACGCGCCGACGCTGGGGGTGGCGGTCCTGGGCGGCACCGCGCTGACCCTCGGCACCACCTCGCACCTGGCCGGCCTCGCGCACTTCAACCGCATGGAGACCTGGTACGAGCTGCCCGATTCGGAGGCGCTCTTGGCGGCCTCCCGCCCCTCGCCTGGGCTGGGCGCGGCGCAGGAGCCGGGGCTCCGGGTCCTGTGGACGGACCGGGGCCTCCAGGCCGATCTGGACAACCGGGTCCTCACGGCCGAGGGCTTCGCGGAGCAGGTCGGGGACCTCGAGACCTGCCGGCGCGCGCGCGCCTTGAAGTGGGCGAACACCTGGACCGGCGTCGGGCTGATCGGCTCGGGCTACGCGATCGCGATGGCCGGCATGACGGGCCTGGGCTCCGAGCGGGGCCTGGCCGTGGCGGGCCTGGGGGCGCTGACCGCCGGCACGGGCGTGCTCGTCTTGACCCAGGGTCGCAAGGGCTACACGGATATGGACATCTGGTACACGCGCCACGAGGCGGAGAGCTGGTTAGACGGCGGGCCATGAGCAAGACCCAAGCACCCGCAGGCCTCCTCCAGAACGACAAGGACAAGGCTGAGAAGCCCGGCTTCCGCGCGCCTTCGAACAAGAAGACGAAGGCGATGAAGAAGAAGAAGTCCCGGAAGTAGGGCCCCGCCGGCCCTCCCGCTGGGTGGGTCCGGCCTCGGCGGGGCCCCCCGCGGGGCCGTCGTGCCGCTGTTGGCTGCGTTAGACCCGGTCCCATGACCGCTCTAGGCTCCCGCGAAGGCTTCCCCTACCTCAAGGCGCGCAGTTACCTGAACCACGCCGCCGTCTCGCCCCCCTCGGCGTCGGTCGAGGCCGCGGCGCGCGAGGTCCTCCAGGACTACGCCGAGAACGGGCTCGGCGCGATCTTTCGCTGGATCCCGCAGCGGCTCGAGCTCAAGCAGGCCCTGGGCTCGCTGCTCGGGGTGGATCACCGGCTCATCGCCCTCACCCCCAGCACCACGCGCGGGCTGACGGACCTGGCCCTCTGCCAGGACTGGAAGAAGGGCGACCGCGTGCTGCTCTTCGAGGGCGAGTTCCCCGCCAACGTCGTGCCCTGGCAGCACGCCGCCTGGGCCTTCGGGGCCGAGCCGTTGATGCTGCCGCTGCATGGGGTCGAGAGCGGTGAGCTGCTCCAGCGGGTCGAGGACGCGCTGCGCGAGCACGAGGTGCGGGTCCTGGCGGTCTCGGCCGTGCAGTTCCAGACCGGGCTGCGCATGCCCCTGGCCGAGCTGGCCGACCTGGCCCACGCTCATGGCGCCCGCATCGCCGTCGACGCCATCCAGGCGGCCGGCGTGGTCCCCCTCAACCTGGGCCACCTGGACCTGGACTACGTGGCTGGCGGTGCCCACAAGTGGTTGATGGGCCTGGAGGGCACCGGCTACCTGGTCGCTCGGGCCGACACGCTGACGCCGCGCGTGGCGGGGTGGCTGTCCGTCGAGGACCCCCTGTCCTTCCTGATGGAGGGCGAGGGGCACCTGCGCTACGACAAGGACGTGCGGGACGAGACCGACGCCCTGGAGCTGGGCTCCACCAACGTCGTCGGCGCCGCCGCGCTCCAGGCGGCGATCGAGCCGCTGCTGGAGCTGGGCGTCGAGGCCATCTTCCAGCACGTGCAGGACTTCCACGACCTGCTCGAGCCGGCGCTGCTCGAGCGCGGCTTCACCAGCGAGCGAGCCGCTCAGGCCCGGTTCCGCTCGGGCATCCTCAGCGTCAGGCCGCCTCCGGGCGAGGACCTGATCGCCCTGAGCTCGGCGCTGAACGCAGCCGGCGTGGCCGTCTCCACGCCAGACGGTCGCCTCCGCTTCGCGCCCCACTGGTGCAACAGCCTCGACGAGGTCGGCCTGGTGGTGGACGCGCTGGACGCCGTCCTCGAGCGCACCGACAAGCTGTGAGGAAGGGACGCCTCGGTCGGCTGGCCCAGCTGGGTGGCATGGCGGTCGGGGTAGCGGGCGACCTGGCCAGGGCCCAGCTCTCGGAGGCCTTCCACGAGCAGGCCGCCCGGCGCCTGGAGCGCGTGCTCGGCGAGATGAAGGGCCTGCCGCTGAAGGCCGGGCAGCTGCTCAGCTACGTCGACGACGCCGTGCCCGAGGAGCAGCGCGCCGTCTACCAGGGCGTGCTCGGCCGGCTGCAGGCCCGCACGCCGACGGTGCCCTATGCCCGCATGCGCGAGCTGCTGGTCGAGGAGCTGGGCGCGCCGCCCGAGGACGTGTTCGAGTCCTTCGAGGTAGAGCCGATCGCGGCCGCCAGCATCGGCCAGGTCTACGCCGCCGTGTACGAGGGCCACCCCGTCGTCGTGAAGGTCCAGTACCCCGGCATCGCCGAGGCGATCGAGAGCGACCTGAAGAACGTCGAGTCCCTGGTCGGCGCCTTCAGCGCGCTGCTGCCTCGGACCGACGTTCGCCCCTTCGTCGAGGACGCCGTCAGCCGCATCACCGAGGAGCTGGACTACCGGCTCGAGGCCCAGCACCAGGAGCAGTTCCGTGGCATCTGGGCCGGCGCCAGCGACGTGCGCATCCCGGCCACGGTGCCCGCGCTGTGCCGAGGGCGCGTCCTGGTCAGCGAGCGCCTGCCGGGCCGATCCTGGCAGGACATCCTGGCCGCACCCGAGCCCGAGTACGGCGCCACCATCTGGCGCTTCGTGTTCGGCTCGCTGCACGGTCACGGCGTGTTCAACGCCGATCCACACCCGGGCAACTACCTCTTCGAGCCGGGCGCGGTGGGCTTCATCGACTTCGGCTGCGTGCAGCACTTCCCCATGCCGGTCGCCGACGCCATGGCCGCTCTGCGGGTGGGCTTCGTCGAGGGCGCATCGGCCGCGGACCTGCGCGAGTTGGCCGACGTGGCCATGGGCCTGCCGGAGATGGACGACGAGCTCTGGGGCCTCTTCGAGGGCTACCTGCGGCTGACCATGGAGCCGATGATGGCGCCCCAGCCCTACCGCTTCACCCGGGCCTATACGGCGAAGTTGACCCGGCTGGGCCTGCAGGCCAAGCAGCTCGCCATGAAGAAGGCGCTGCGCCACGGAATCCAGGCCACCAGGACGCCGGGGCTGGTCTTCATGGGGCGCATCAACTTCGGGTTGGCCAGCATCCTGGCCCAGCTGGGCGCCCAGGCGGACTGGCCGAGCGTGCTCGAGGGCACGCTGTCCGAGCTTCAGTCGCCCATCACGTAGGGCTCGAGCTGCTTCATGAGCACCCCGGCCTCGAACCACTCGCCGCGGCCTCGCGGTTCCTTCTCGCTGACCTTGATGGTCGCGTAGACGTACTGCGGCAGGATGGCCTCGCCGGTCTTGGGCTCGGTGCCGCGGGCCTGGATCTCGAAGTACCTCGCGCCGGTCGCCTCGGTGACCTCGGCGCAGCGGTAGAGGAGGTAGGACTCGAGCAGGTCCGGCGGGACCATGCCGTTGCCGCTGAAGCTGACGTCGTAGGTGTCCGGGCCCTGGGGCAGCTCGATGTAGCCGCCCCTCCCCGACAGGGGGGCGTACTTGGTGGCGCAGCCGGTGGTGAGCGCCAGGCCGGCCAGGAGGAGGAAGCGCATGGAGACCTCGAGGGTGGGACGTGACAACGTCCGCGAGGCGCCGGAGCTAACACGAGCCGAGCGCGTCGGATCCCCATAGATCGGGCCGGGATCGGGAGCGAGAATGCGGGCTGTCATCACGGGCGCGAACCGGGGCATCGGGCTGGAGCTGGCGCGCCAGCTGAGGGGGCGCGGGGCCGAGGTGCTGGCCGCCTGCCGACGGGCCTCGCCCGAGCTGGAGGCGCTGGACGTCGAGCGGATCGAGGGCGTCGACGTGGGCACCGAGGCGGGCGCAGCGCGGCTGTCCGAGGGCCTCGGGGCGCGTCGGCTCGACCTGCTCATCAGCAACGCCGGCCTGCTGGAGCGGAGCACGCTGGATGCCTTGGACTG
>CALGIB010000678.1 GCA_937915955.1 uncultured Pseudomonadota bacterium | reverse complement strand
GGAGACCAGCCCGGTGCTGCGCGCCTGGTCGGACTTGGCGTTGTCGGACTCCATCGAGCGCAAGCAGTTCGTCAACCGCAGCGTCGTCACCCTCCGCTACGCCTACCACAACGCCGACCGGACCCGTGGCATCCCCGCGGACCTGATCGTCCTGGACGAGATCCAGGACATCTACATCGACCACATCCCGGTCATTCTGGAGTGCGCCTCCCACTCCCCGTACAAGATCTACCGCTTCTCCGGCACCCCGAAGTCGATGGACAACACCATCGAGTACTACTGGGCCGAGGAGTCGACGCAGAACGAGTGGGTGGTCCCGTGCGAGCGACACGGCACCCCGAAGAACCCCGGCAGCTGGCACTGGAACATCCTCGGGGAGCGGAACATCCAGAAGCACGGCCTGTCCTGCGAGCGCTGCTGCCAGCCCATCCACCCCATGCACCCGATGGCGCAGTGGGCGTCGATGAACCCGAGCGTGGCCGAGAAGATGTCCGAGCCCTACGAGGGCTTCCGCATCCCCCAGCTGATGGTGCCGTGGATCAAGTGGAACGAGATCCTCGACAAGTACGGCAGCTACCCCAAGGCGCAGTTCTACAACGAGGTCCTGGGCAAGTCCTACGACTCCGGCACGCGCCCCCTGACCAAGGTGGACCTGACCGACAACTGCGACTCGTTGGTCAGCATGCAGGACGGCCCCTTCCTGCGGCAGCTCAAGCAACTGATCGACTCCCGCCTGACCCCTGTATATGCTGGAATTGACTGGGGAACCGGGGAACAATCGTACACCGTGCTCACCCTGGGGGCCTACCTCGACAACCGCTTCACGATCTTCTACATGCACCGCTTCACAGGGGTGGAGACCGAGCCCGATGTGCAGCTCCGTCTCATCAAGGAGCTGATCCGCTCCTGGAAGGTCCGGCTCGTCGGCGTCGACTACGGCGGCGGCTTCCACCAGAACGACGACCTGACCCGCGCCTTCGGCCCCGAGCGCGTGCACAAGTACCAGTACCTCGCGCCCCTGAAGAAGGTGAGCTACGAGGACCACCTGCGTCGCTGGATTGTGAACCGGCAGGAGGTGATGGCCGACATCTTCAATGCCATCAAGCGCCGCACCGTCTTCCGCTTCCCCCGCTGGGAGGAGTGGGAGGACCCCTACGGCAAGGACATGCTGAACATCTTCAGCGAGTACAACGAGAAGCGGCGCATGGACGAGTTCAAGAAGTCGCCGGGCGCCACGGACGATACGTTCCACTCGATCGTCTACTGCTTCCTGGCCTCGATGCTGGAGCGCCCGCGCCCGGACGTCATCCACCCGAACAAGGAAGCGGCCTAGCTGATCCTTGCCAGCAGGTCTTCCCGGAGGGAGGGCTTCTCCGAGAAGAGCGCCTCGAAGTGCCGAGAGCGCTCCTCCATCTCCGGACCGAAGGCCAGCATCACCTGCGCGCGGAGTTGCCTTCGGGCTTGAATCAGCAGAGCATGCGTCCGCTGCAGATCCAGCCTGGAGTTGAAGTTGCGATGCCCCCGGAAGTAGCTGATCATCCTCGAGCACAGGAAGTGGAACACCGTCCAAGCCGGCTCGCCCGCCCACTCCTGCTCCTGCAGCAGCTCCTGCAGGAACCGCAGGTCCTCATCGGTGACGCCCGTGAAGACCTGGTACCAGGTGAGCCCCTCGTCGATGGACCACTTCTCCTCACGCAGCGCCATGATGGCGGCGGGGAAGCGCTTGAGGAGCTCCTCTGGGGTGAGCAAGGAGTGTGGCCGGAGATCGTGGACCCGGAGCAGAAGCGCTACCTCCGTCTCCAGCTTCTCCACGCGCATGTCGAGGTGCAGCAGGCTGCTTGGTGAGGTCTTCCGTCGCTCCCTGGCATTCAGGAGGCGCTCCACCTCCTCCCTGAGGTAGAAGACACGGCGGCCCTTCTGGACTCGGCTCAGCAATCCCTGGTTGGCGTAACCCTCCACGGTGCGGCATCCTCGGGAGAGGATCCGTGCCGCCTCGTGCTTATCGACTAGGGTGCTGTTCACGAGCCCCAGTATACTGAGCCGGCTACACCTGTGCAGGAGACCTCATGACCAGGATCAAGACGGCGTTCGGACCCTTCGAGGCACTTCTTCAGGGTGGCGGACGCACGGCGGAGGGCATCTCTGCGGAGAAGCTGGCCATGGCCGGTCGTCGAGCTGCCGCGCAGTACGTCGACAACGGCGTGCCCCTGAACGACTCGCTCACCAAGGAGGCCTCCGCTCTGCCCGGCGTCGAGCGCGAGCACGTCCAGCGGATGTGCGAGACCGCCAACCACACGACCTTCAACGCCAAGTTCGCCCAGGCCCAGGGCGACTTCCGTGCCCCCGAGTTTCCCGTCGCCGACGCCTCCGAGGTGTGGGACCGGCTGGGGAACCCTGGCACGGAGAAGACGGCGGAGTACTTCGGCAAGGAGGTGGTGGACACACAGAGCGGCAACCTGGCTGGCACGATCATCTACCACCATAAGCACCATGAAGCGCTGCACGGCTCCAATGAGCAGGCTGCGGCGGCGGTCAAGGAGCACAACGGCAAGACGATGCACTGGGTGCCTGCGGGGGGCGACGTCGCTGCCGCGATGGAACACTTCAACCCAGCGCGCCCTGAGGCGCCCAAGAAGAATGGTCACGCGGAAGTGGGATCGGCCATCGGCGGCGGGATCGGAGCGGTCACCGGTGCCCGCGCGGGGTACCACTCTAAGGGGCTCACCTCCAGTCGTGCGCTGAACACAGGTTTCGGGGCGGCAGCGGGTTTTCTGGGGGGATCCTTGGCGGGGGGAGTCGGAGGGCATCTCTTTGGAAAGGCGGTGAAGGCGACGGAGAAGAACGCCTCGGTGACCAGCCTCGACGACTACCGCACTGCCCCCAAGCCCTTCCACCGCAACCGCGGCGCGGAGACGATGGACAAGGTGGCCTCGGTCGCCGCTGAGGAGAGGGTCGTTCCGAAGCTGGCCCACGCCAACCCGATGGGTGACTCGCTGCGGCTGCGGACGAAGCTCGCCGCGATGCGCGACGTCCTCGCCAGCCGTCTCGGCCAGCTCGAGTTCAGCTTCGACTCCGCCGAGTCCCTGCTGGTGACGAAGATGGCCGAGGCGCTCAAGGAGGGGCACGCCCCCGAGGAGCTGCTGGTCATCTTCGGTCAGGCCGACGGCAGCAACGACGGCATCAAGCACGCCTCCGCGCTGCTGGTCCGAGCCATCGAGGCGGCGATCCCCGCGCATCGGCACGGGCAGATCAAGCTCGCCTTCGACGAGGAGCTGACCCGGCGCCTCCAGTACAAGGAGGCCAGCCCGACCTCGCCCATCTACCGCGGCTTCTTCAACCTCGCTCAGATCCGCGACGACCTCGC
>CALGIB010000677.1 GCA_937915955.1 uncultured Pseudomonadota bacterium | reverse complement strand
CACGGCGACGCCCTCGCCGAGACCCACGGCCGACTGCCCGAGCCCGACGAGCCCATCACCGCCGCCGACGCGGCGCTGCACCTCCGAGACGCCGAGGGCCGCCGGGGCCTGCTGCTGGTCGAGGTGAAGCTCAGCGAGGACGGCTACACGCGATGCCCTGGGCCCGAGAGCCGAGCTAACCGGGATCGTTCAGCTTGTGAGAGCCAGGCCTTCCTGGACGAGCCCCACCGCTGCTACCTGAAGCGGCCCTGGCGAGCCAGCCGGGACCGGCGCTACCGGGCCATCTTCGAGACGGAGCACGGCACCCTGCGGGCGGCCTTCCCGGGAGCCCCGCCCCAGGGGCGCTGCAGCTTCTACGGGGACCCGCAGCAGCTCATGCGAAACCACGCGCTAGCACTGGCCTGGTGCCAGGAGGGTCGGGCCGAGTGGTGGGCCCTGGCCCTGGTCCACCACGACGACAACCCCGACGTGCTGGACGGCTGGATCGACTACATGACCATCACCAACGATCTCGGTAACTTCCACCGATGGCCCGCCTCCGACCTGCTGCACGCCGTCGACCACGCGCTGCCCGGCCAGGCCCAGCGGCTGCGCGACACGAGGCTGCTGTGAGCTTCGAACAACAGGTCATGAAGCCGCTGCGGCGCAGCCTCCCCCACATCCGCTCGCCGTCCAAGGCGGGCGCCTTCGAGCTGCTCGAGGAGCGGGGCCGACCGGTCCTGGTGCTGCGCACCGATCAGGAGACGCTGGCCGGGGGGCTGCAGACCGACCAGGTCGCCGGGCCCTTCTTCCTGGCCTGCTTCGGCTTCTGGTACGAGCACCTCACCGGACGGGACCCCGCGCTGCGGGTCGAGGTCGCCGGCCCGAGCTGGGATCTCGGTCCGAACCAGCGGCGAAGCTGGATCGCCCTGGAGGCGCTGCAGCAGTCCCTGGGCGACCGCCTCGAGATCCGGGGCTGGCCCGCTCGCGTCTGGCCTCGGGCGCCGGTGTTGAATCACTCCGATCTGGACCGGGACGGCCTGAAGCCCGGGGCCGGCCGAGAGGCGCGGGCCGAGGCCCAGCTCTGCGACGAGCGTCGGCACGCCGGACCGCTGGGGCTCGATCGCTTCTACCGCCAGCTCCCCCTGGGCCTCTTCGACGGGCGGGTGGCCGAGGACAGCGCCTGGACTCCGGGCAAGGGCGCCCGAGCGGACCTCTGGGGCGTGGGCCTGGACGGCGCCTTCCACCTCTTCGAGCTGAAGGTCGGCGACCGGCCGAAGGTCGGCGTCCTGCCAGAGCTCTTCGCCTACGCCTGGATCCTGGCCATGGTCCGCGGCGGCGAGGTGCTGGCCCAGGGCCCCGCCGTCGACGCCCTGCGCGCCGCCCCGCGGCTTAACGCCTGGACCCTGGCGCCCCGCCTGCACCCCCTGCTGCACAGCCACGGACGCAGCCCCCTGAGCTGGCTGGCCCGGGGCCTCAAGGGCACCGTCGAGCTGGGCGCGCTCTTCTTCGAGGAGCAGGCCGGACCTCGCCCCTTCAAGGCCTGGCTGCCCGAGCGCACCTGGCGCCCGCAGGGCTAAGAGGGAGCCATGGTCGACCGCATATTCCTTGAGCCCAACGAGTTCGTCGACAGCGATCACCCGGAGATCGTTGCTTTTTCTCAACAACACGCCGCCGGGCTCGAGCCCGTCGAGGCCGCCGTCACCCTCTGTCGGGTGGTGCGCGAGCGCCTGCGCTACAACCCCTGGCGCGTCACCTTCGAGCGCGGGGACTACAAGGCCAGCGTGGTCCTGGCCCGCCCCGTCGAGGAGGGCGGCCACTGCATCGACAAGGCCCTGCTCCTGGCGGCGCTCTGCCGCGCCCAGGGCATCCCCTCCCGCCTGCACTTCGCCAACGTGCGCAACCACATCGGCACCGCCAGCCTCGAGGCGCAGCTCGGCACCGACCTGCTGGTCTTCCACGGCTACACGGAGCTGTTCCTCGAGGGCAAGTGGGTGGCGGCCACCCCTGCCTTCAACCTGGAGCTCTGCGAGCGCCTGAACGTGCACCCGCTGGAGTTCGACGGCCGCACCGACAGCATCTTCCAGCAGTACTCGCCCGACGGCGCCCGCTTCATGGAGTACGTCACCGACCACGGGGCCCACGCCGGCGTCCCCTACGAGGCCATGATCGCCGAGTGGCGCCAGCACTACCCGGCCTTCATGACCCAGTGGCCCGAGCGGCCTGAGAGGCCCGAGGGGGCCTGACCGATCTCAGCCGGCCGGCCTCTCGGCCGCGCGGATGGCGGCGATCGCCTTGACGCGATCGTCCGACCGGAACACACCCGAGCCGCTGACCAGCGCGTGCGCCCCGGCGTCCACGAAGCGCCAGGCGTTGTCGACCTTCACGCCGCCGTCGACCTGGATCAGCGTGCCCAGGCCCAGCTGGTCGATGCGGGCGCGGAGGCGCTCGATCTTGGGGAAGACGCGCTCGATGAGCGACTGGCCGCCGAAGCCCGGGTTCACGCTCATCACCAGGACCTGGTCGCAGAGCTCCAGGACGTAGTCCAGCTCGCGCTCGCTGGTGTGGGGGTTCAGAGCCACGCCGGCCTTCGCGCCCGTGCTGCGGATCAGCTGCAGGCTGCGATCCAGGTGATCGCTGGCCTCGGCGTGCACCGTGATCCAGTCGGCTCCGGCGTCGCGGAAGTCCTGCACGTACTTGTCAGGCTCGACGATCATCAGGTGCACGTCCAGCGGCAGGCCGGTGACCCGACGGGCCGCCTTCACGACCAGCGGGCCGATGGTGATGTTGGGCACGAAGCGGCCGTCCATGACGTCGACGTGGATCCAGTCGGCCGAGGACACCGAGGCGATCTCGGCGCCGAGCTGGGCGAAGTCGGCGCTCAGGATCGAGGGGGAGACGATGGGCATGGGGGCTCCGTGCGGGGGGCCGTTCTAACTCTGCTCAGTCCAGGCTGAGCAGGTACAGCTCCAGCTGTTGCAGCTCCGTCGTCGAGAGCAGGCTGGTCTGGCCGTGCTGATCCTCGAGGTTGCGCTCGACCAGCACCTCCATCAGCGCCTCGGCCGAGCCGTCGTGCAGGTAGGGCGCCGTCAGCCAGAGGCCGCGCAGCGTGGGGGTGTCCAGGCCGGTCAGCTCGCCCCCCAGGCGCATGCCCGAGGTCTCCGAGAGCGTGCCGACGTCGTGCAGGAGCGCCCGGCCCTCGGAGTCGAAGCCCGAGTCCGTGAAGCGCTCGCCGCTGTGGCAGTCGGCGCAGCCCGCCTCCAGGAAGATCGCCTCCCCCTCGGCGCTCCCCTCGTAGGGAGAAGGCGGCACCTCGGTCAGGCTCTCGACGTAGGCCGCCAGCGCGTCCAGCTCCTCGGACAGGCCCGCCTTAGGCGCGCCCAGGGTCGAGCTCGTCGCCGCCCAGTCCTCGTCGCTGAGGAAGCCGGTGCCCTGCTGGGGTCCTCGGATGTCGTGCTCGAAGTCCTGCACCTCGTCGAAGTTGGCGCTCCAGTGCAGGGGCGAGATGCCCGAGTTTCCGAGCAACGACGTGGTGTTGCGCAGCCCCTCACCGCGGTCGGTGAAGTCCCAGACGTGCTGGTCGCTCTCGCCGTCCAGGTGGCAGCTGCCACAGCTGGCGTAGCTGTCCAGGCTCATGCGGCGGTCGCCCGCGTCGTAGAAGACCCGTCGGCCCAACAGCACCTGCTCGTCCAGCGGCTCGTCCAGCCCCTCGACCAGGTCGATCACCACGGGCGAGGCGTCCTCGCTCAGCAGCGTCAGCGCGCGGTCCAGCCGGTTGAGCACCCAGACCTGCCGCACGCCGTCCTGTCCCTCCAGCGCGACCAGGCCCTCGAGGCCCGCCCCCAGGCCCTGCCAGCCGCCCATGCGCTGCACGGTCCAGGGGTTCAGCACGTCCACGATGCCCGCGCCGTGGTGGGCGACGTAGAGGCGGTCGCCCCAGGGCGAGTAGGCCATCGCCGAGACGAGGTCCCGGTTGTCGAACGCCGGCTCGGGCAGGTCCACCTCGTCCGGGTGCAGGCCGACCTGACGCAGGTCCGCGCGCACCGTGGTGTCGTGGGTCAGGGCCTGGCCGTCGCGGACCAGGCCGCGCTCCATGTTGGCCTTGTTGCCGCCCACCACGAAGGCGCGCCCGTCGGGTCGGACCGCGATGCGGTTGACGAAGCCCAGGTGGCCTCGGGCGTCCGTGTCGCTGTCGGGGCCGGCGTCGGGCTCGAGCAGGCGCTCCTCGCCGTCGATCCACACGCTCAGGCCCTCGTCGAGGCCCCGGCAGCGGGCCACCAGCAGGCTCCCCTCGGAGACCGCCAGCCCCCTCAGATCGCGGAAGCCCTGGCCCTCCTCGAGGAGCTGGTCGGCCTCGCGGTAGAGCCCCTGGTCCGTGCTGAGCACGCCCCGCCCGTCGACCAGCACCCCTCCGAACGGGCGGGCGCCCACGGGGAGGCCCTCGGCCTCGCTCAGGACCTGACCGGTGGAGGCCTCGAGCGTCCAGGCGGCGTCCTCGCGGCAGGTCACCAGGAGCTGACCGTCCTCCAGGTCCAGGCTGCGGGGCTCGCCGCAGGTGGCGTAGTGCCCCTTCACCTCGAGGCTGCTCGCGTCCACCACCGCGACCAGGTCGTGGTCCTGCAGCACGGCGTAGATCGTCTCGCCGTCGGTCACCACGGCGCTGGCCATCCGAGGGGGCGCCGCCAGGGGTTCCCAGACCGCGGTCACCAGCATCTGCTCGGTGGCCGCGCGGCCCCCCTGGACCACCTCGACGCTGACCGTGTAGATCCCTGGAGACTCATAGACATGTGAGATCGTCAGGCCTTCTTCGACTCCTCCGTCTCCGAGATCCCAGGTTGGCGCCCCGTTGGCCAGGACGTTGAGCTCGAAGCTCTCGCCGACGAAGACCACCCGATCCGCCTCGTCGAGCCGCACCCCCGGCAGGTCCTCGGAGGTCCCGCCCTGGCACGCCAGCATCCACCACATCACTCGGGCCACTCCTCGAGGGTCTCGCCGGTCGAGAACCGCGACCGCCAGGTCGCCGCCGTGCCGTTCCAGGCGCTGTCAGCCACCCCGTCCGCGGGCACCTCGACGAAGTAGGTGGTCTCGGCCAGCAGGACCTCGTCCGGCGTGAAGTTCACGATGCTCTCCTGGACGTTGAAGCGTCCGGGCACCGCCTGGCCGTACTGGTCCCAGACGCGCACCGAGCCCCGGTGCACCGAGGCGGACTCGAGCAGCTCGTCGAAGCTCAGGCCCACCCGGGCAGTCAGCGGCACCCGCAGGTCCCCGTCCTGGGGGAAGGTCAGGTCGACCACCGGGCCGCGCTCATCCGGCGCCTCGCTCCAGGGCACGACCGCGGTGGGTCGACCGGGCTCGCCCTTCTCGTCCACCGCGAGGACGGCCAGCGGGCCGATGGGGGTGATCGTGTCGAGGTCGCCCTGCAGGTCGAAGCGCTGCAGCTCCCTGAGATCGCTGGGATCGCTGAAGTCGTAGACCGACGCGAAGTTGGACTCGCCCTGGAACAGCAGGTCCTCGTGCCGGAAGACGTAGCCGCCGTCCCCCTCGGGCGCGTGCAGCGCCGCGACCCAGGTGGGCTGGCCGGGCTCCGAGATGTCGTAGACGATGGGGCCGCCGCCCTCGTTCTTGCGCGCGAACAGGCCGTAGCGGCCGCCGACGTTGGCGAAGTAGTAGGGCCGCAGCACGCCCTGGTCGTCCCGGGTGTCCCAGTCGCCGCCCGAGATGGGCTCGAACACCCCCGGCGCGGACAGATCCCACAGGACGGTGCGGGCCGTGCCGGCCGAGGACGCCATCGCCACGTCGCCGATCACGTGCAGGCTGCCGGCCACCTGCTCGAGGGTGTTGACGCCCTGGTCCGCGAGCAGGGCCGGGTTCAGGGGGTCGCTGACGTCGACCACGAAGGTGCCCAGCAGGCCCGAGGACACGTAGAGCTCGTCGCCCTGCCAGAAGGTGGAGAGCGAGACGTTGAAGTAGGCCTCGGGGTAGCGGAAGCCAGGCAGATCGAGCTCGCTGACCCACTCCGGGTGCCCGCGGTCGGTGACGTCCCAGAGCCCGATCCCGCCCCGGTCCCCCTCGTCCCGGATCGAGTCGACGGCCAGGTACTCGCGGTCGTCCACGACGCCGAAGGCCAGCGTGTGGGTCTCGCGCATGGCCGAACCCCAGGCCTCGCCGACCACCACCGGCGCGCAGGGGTCCGACATGTCGAAGAAGCTCAGGCCGCCGTTGCCCCACTCGGGCGCCCAGGGCATCAGCAGGTAGCCGTCGTGCATCACCACCAGGTTGTGGTGCTCGTCCTCGCCCTCGCCGCCCATCAGGAAGGCGCAGGCCTGGCCCACCGGGGCGTCCACGGGCCCCAGCCCCGGACCGGTGGCCGACCAGTCAGAGGGATCGGGCAGGGCCTCGAGCTCGACGCCACAGGCGACCAGGGCAAGCAGGAACATCGACGCAGGGTATCGCCATCGGGTCCCGCTCGCGGGATAGCCGACAGCCGTGTTGCGCTCGCTCTGGACCCTGGCTCGACCCCGCATGCTGCCCTGGCTCTGGCTGCTGGTGGCGGCGGGCTTCGGCTACGGCCACTGGGAGGTGGCGACGGACCTGCTGGACCCCCGCCCCTTCGGGTGGGTCCTGCTGGCCTGGACGCTGCTGCACGTGGGCACGATGTGGCTGAACGCCTGGCGCGACCAGGACCAGGGGCCCGTGGCCTTCGGCGAGGCCACCCCGGCTCCCCCCTGGCTGGGCGGGCTGGCGCTGCTCCCCTTGGCGGGCTGCGTGGCGGCGACCTGGCCCCTGGGCGGGCTGCCGCTGGCCGCGGCGGCGGGATCGGTGCTGCTCTCGCTGCTCTACTCCAACCCCTGGTGGGCGTGGAAGGCGCACCCGGTGGGCGGACCGCTGGTCAACGCGCTGGGCTACGGCGTGCTCACGCCGCTGGCGAGCTCGACGGCCATGGGCATGCCTCTGTCCCCTCGCTCGATCACCAGCTTCGGGCTGATGGGCCTGGCGATGATGGGCCTGGCCTTCGCCGCCCAGGCCTTCCAGCAAGACGAGGACGAGGGCCGAGGCGATCGCACCCTGGTCGCGACCCACGGCCCACCCACCACGCTGCTGGTCGCGAGGATCTGCCTGGCCTGTGCGGCCGTGGGCGCGCTCGCGCTGGCCGTCCTGGGCTGGTACCCCCGGGCCTGCCTGGCGGGCCTGCCGCTGACCTTGTGGGTGGACGACCACATGGCGACCTGGGCCGCCAAGCCGCAGGGCGGCGGTCCCGAGGACGCGCGAACCCTGCTGCTCCGGCTGGCCGCCACGGCCGGCGTCCTGGTGCTGGCGGCGGTCTGCACGTACCTGGTGCAGTGGTGGTTCAACTGGCCCCTGGCCGGCATGGGCACCGCCCGCGGGCAGCTGCTCCTCTGACCGCGGCCCGGCAACGGGGGCTGTCCCCAGGTGCTGCGGTGGTTAGACCTTGCCCCCCCTGGAGAGACCATGAGCCACGCACAGATCGCCTCGATCGCCCAGCACGAGGGCCAGACCGTCACGCTGCGGGGCTGGATCCACAACTCCACGCCGCGCGGCAAGCTGCTGTTCATCCAGATGCGTGACGGCAGCGGCTTCATCCAGGCGGTGATGCGCAAGCAGGCCGTGGACGAGGAGCTGTTCGAGGCCTTCAAGCGCGCCGGGCAGGAGTCCAGCGTCGAGCTGACGGGCCTGGTCAAGGCCGACACCCGCAGCAAGCTGGGCTTCGAGCTGAGCGTCACCGACGGCAAGGTGCTGCAGTCGGCCGAGGGCTTCCCCATCACGCCCAAGGAGCACGGCCCCGCCTTCCTGCACGACAACAGGCACCTCTGGCTGCGCAGCAAGCGGCAGTTCGCCATCATGAAGATCCGGCACCTCAGCGTGCAGGCCATCCGGAACTACTTCGACGAGCGCGGCTTCACGCTCTGCGACTCGCCGGTCTTCACGCCGAACGCCTGCGAGGGCACCACCACGCTCTTCGCCACCGAGTACTTCGGTCAGCAGGCCTACCTGACCCAGTCCGGCCAGCTCTACCAGGAGGCCACCGCGATGGCCCTGGGCAAGACCTACTGCTTCGGGCCCACCTTCCGGGCCGAGAAGAGCGCGACCCGGCGCCACCTGACCGAGTTCTGGATGGTCGAGCCCGAGCTGGCCTTCGCCGACCTGGACGACATCATGGACCTGGCCGAGGACTTCACCGTCTACTGCGTCCAGCACGTCCTGAAGCACGGCCGCGAGTACCTGGAGATGCTGGACCGCGACCTCTCCAAGCTGGAGTGCATCCAGAAGCCCTTCCCGCGCATGAGCTACGACGAGGCCTGCGCGAGGCTGGCGGAGCTGGGCGTGCCGGTGGACCCAGAGGACGACTTCGGCAGCCCGCACGAGACCGAGCTCACCAAGCAGTTCGACAGGCCCCTGCTGGTCCACCGCTTCCCCACCGCCATCAAGGCCTTCTACATGAAGGAGGACCCCGACAACCCCCTTCGGGCCATGGGCGTCGACCTGCTCGCACCCGAGGGCTACGGCGAGGTCATCGGCGGCGGCCAGCGCGAGGACGACCTGGACCTGCTGATCCGCAAGATCGACGAGCACGAGCTGCCTCAGGAGGCCTTCGCCTGGTTCACCGACCTTCGGCGCTACGGCTCGGTCCCCCACGGCGGCTTCGGCATGGGCCTGGAGCGCTTCGTGTGCTGGGTCTGCGGCATCCGCCACGTGCGCGAGACCATCCCCTTCCCGCGCACGATCGACCGGCTCACGCCGTAGGCTGTCCGCATGGACGCCTCCTCGCTGGACCTCGCGACCCTGGTCGGTGGTGAACACCACGGGCCCGAGGTCCACGTCACCGGGGTGCGCGCCCTGCACCGGGCAGGCCCCTCGGACCTGAGCTTCGCGGACAAGGACGTCTCGGGCGAGGCCGGCGTGGTGCTGTCGCGGAGTCCCGTCCAGGGACGCACCAGCGTCGTCGTCCAGGACCCTCGCCTGGCCCTGATCCAGGTGCTCGAGGCCCACCCCCGGGTCTGGGGGCCCGCGCGGATCCACCCCAGCGCCCGGACCGAGGGCGCGACAGTGATGCAAGGTGCCGAGATCGGTAAAGAAACTGTCTTGTATCCGGGCGTGGTCGTCTACCCGGGCGTGCGCATCGGCGAGCGCTGCATCGTGCACGCCAACGCCGTGATCGGAGCCGATGGCTTCGGCTTCCACGCCACGCCCCAGGGCCCGCGCAAGCTGCCCCACGTCGGCGGCGTGGTGATCGGCGACCAGGTCGAGATCGGCGCTCTGAGCAGCATCGACCGCGGCTTCCTCGAAGACACGCTCATCGGCGACGGCTGCAAGATCGACAACCAGGTCCAGATCGCGCACAACTGCGTGCTGGGGCGCTTCGTCATCGTGGCGGCCCAGACGGGCCTCTCCGGCAGCTGCGTGATCGGTGACGGGGTGCAGATCGGCGGCCAGGTCGGGGTCGTGGACCACATCCAGATCGGCGCTGGAGCCCGACTCGGGGCCGGCACCCAGGTGATGAGGGACGTGCCGGAGGGGGCGACCATGCTGGGCAGCCCGGCGCGCCCGATCCGGCGCGCACTCCGGATCTGGGCCAGCCTGGACCGGCTCCCTGAGATGGTTAGAAAGTCGTGAGATCGTTCAGGACTTCAAGCCAAGGACCCAGCCCTCCCACTCGCCCTGGAAGACCGCGATGTCCTGGCGACCCAGGACCTGCTTCAGGCCCTCGTGGCCCGTGGGGTCGGTCGCGATGTTCTCGGTGAGCGTCCGGTAATAGGCGTGCAGCAGGCCCT